>DORQ01000058.1 GCA_003514205.1 Acidimicrobiaceae bacterium | reverse complement strand
CCTCTCGGCCACCCGTCCGTGGGATTCCTGAGCAAGACCAAACCCTTCTCCAGACCCCAGCGTCGATTTGGGCGCGTTGCGCGGGCCCGCCGGATCGCCCTCGGCTGTCCCCCGCTGCTGCCAAGATGGCGCCATGTCGATGTCGCACAAGGACCGATTCAAGCTGAAGAACGACCTCGTCGAAAGGCTTACGGAGAGAGACTGGCCTTCGTACCGGATCAACCTGTTGTTGGCTGAGTTTGGTATAGAGCAGCTCGACACCGACGGCTGGCATGGCGCATTCTTGGGCGACATCCTCTCGAAGGCATCCGACCAGACCCTGGTTGAGATCTTCGCCCTAGTGTTTGATCTACCCGAGACCGAGGTAGTCGACGTCGTCGAGTCGGACCAGCCAGGCAACTGGAAGCCAGGCTACGTCCGCTTGTTCATCTCCCACTCTGCCAAACACAAGGCCTTCGTGGGCAAGGTGGCGGATGAGCTGGCGGTGGTCGGCATCCACGGATTCGTGGCGCACGACACCATGCAAGTAACGAAGCCTTGGCAGGATCAGATCGAGCAGTCCCTCCGCACGATGGATGCGTTTGTGGCCTTCCTCCACCCTCAGTTCAACGACAGCGCGTGGTGCCACCAGGAGACCGGCTGGGCACTCGGTCGGCGAGTGCCGCACTTCGCACTTCGAATGGGCGTGGACCCGACTGGATTCTTGGGAAGCCTTCAGTGGGCTAACGCGGCCAGCCAGAGCGTGCAGGACGTCGCCGAGTTGATTCAGGACTGGGTGTTCGGCCTGCCCGGCGTCAGCGCTACGATCAACGACGCCCTACTTCACGCGCTGGAGGAAGCCGGAGACTACATGAGCGCTGGTTCCGCGGCTGCTCGAATCGCGCGCCTTAAGGCGCTGTCGAACCGGGACCTCGAGCGCTTGAACAGCATCTTCTGGCACAACGATCAGGTCCATGGTGGAGTCTTGGCGACTCGCGAGCTTCGCCCGTTCTATGAGGCCAACGGTTGGGAGTGGCCACCGCCAAAGCCCGCTCTCACAGGGCTCCCGCCCACCGACGCCTCGGACAGGGCTGGCGAAGAGCCACCGTTCTAGTCTGAACGAGCGATGGCCGTCCCGCCCTCATGATGTCGAAACCCCTGCACTGGCGGCCCTAGACCCAGGCCCAATCGAGGCGCAGACTGCTGACAGACGCCACTCTCACCAAGGCGTCACACGTTGCTTTCTCCGGGTCGAAGAGGACCAGGTTTCGGCCCTCACCAGATGGATCGACCGAACTGGAGTACAAGACGCCATCGAGGCCGATCGACTTCGCAAGCTCACATAAATACTGGGTTGGTATGTAGTCAGTTGGCTGGTCCGACGGGTGGATCGGCTTACGAAGTTCGGCGCCAAGCGCCCTGAGGTAGCGATGGAAACGCACTCGGCGGATCTGCTCCGGCATCGCCTCAATGTCGACTACGTCGAAGAAGTCGGGCGGCGTAATGTCGGCAAGGTTTAGCACCCTGAGGTCGCGGTTCGCGTGGAACGTGGCGATTGCGAGCGAGTCCTGCGTAGAAGGCCGAGTCTCGTAGACGCATGTCTCAGGAGAAAACGACAGATACAGGTACGGGATGCCAACCGGATTTGCTCGGCCCGCTCTCGCCCGCCTCGCGGGAGGCGCTCCCAAGTCACTCGGGTCGAACGGTTCCCCGTTCTCAGCGAGGCGCGCCCGGAAGAGCGCCGTGTCGGTGCAGAGGGTGTCGACACTGCCCAGGAGCGTCTGCTCCAAGATGTCCCGATCCGGCGCTGACTGTGGGAAGTACCTATTCAGGGTTCGGATCTCCTCCGAGAACTGACTCCACGAGGCGACTTCATCCGTCCGATCCAGGTCCCCGGACTTGAGCCTGACGCGGACGCCCTCCGACAGTAGTTCGTGATCGCCGACGGCCGAGAGCAGGAATTGCCTAACCTCTCCGAACTCGGAAAACGTGAAGATCTGCCAGTCCGCCTGGATCTGAGATGCGAACTCCTGACCGGCGCCTGATTCGGTTTCTATTTCGTATAGCTCAAAGAGCTTAAATAGGCTATCAACCCATGCCGTGGTGGGCCAAGTTTGCGAATCGTATGAGTGGCCGAAGTCACACACCCCAACAGTGGCCTCCGGCGGGCTCGCGTTTGCGGTCCAGGTGGCAGGCCGGAAACACTTCGCGCAGGCTCTCACGACCTACTCAGGATTCCCGACACGAGTTCCAAATGGTTCTGAACTGAGAGCTTCTTGACGATGCCAAGGCCCGGGTAGGTGCCATCGTAGAAGTGGGTTCGCATCACCTCGGACGCGTGCGTATGGATTCCCTCGGCGTCGAGAAAGCTCACCAATTTCCCCGCCGCCTCCAAGAACTTTCCACCCACGTCGGCCGTGCTGTCATGATTGCTGAACGAGGTAAAGTGTCGAATCATGATCGGAGATCCAACAATCGGTTCGTAGGTCCAGTGAATCGCTACCGCCCGTGGCGTGAATCCGCTCTCGCTGTAGGGCTCGCCGATGGTTACGTAGTCCGAGAACCCGTACCAACCCTCCTCCTCATAGAAGAGGTGGTCTTCCGTAAACATGGACTCGAGTTTGGGGAGGTAATCGGAGTTACGGTCTTCGGCGGGAAAGGGGCTCTTCTGACTTGAGCGTGGG
>DORQ01000282.1:406-8167 GCA_003514205.1 Acidimicrobiaceae bacterium | reverse complement strand
CGCCGCACTGGGTCGCCTGGATCCACGTGATTCAGCTGGCGATCCAGCTCTGGAGTTGCCAGTGCCGCCGGAGGCCGAGCCACGTGAAGCGGTTCGACCGCTCGAGGCCCCCGAAGGGGAACCCTTTCCAGGCTTGCTCCGTGGCGTGCTTGGACGCTGGTTGTTGTTACGGGGCGGGGACATCAATTCTCCAGTGAGGTGTCACACCATCAGGACAGCTATTGCTCGAAGGCGGTACCTAGTGTGTCACCTTCTCCGACCACAAGCGCAGACGCGAGACAGGCAATTCCTTCCTTGCGTCCGAGGGACCCAAGTTTCTCGGCCCGTCGACCTTTGACCGAAACGGGTGCACCAACCACGTGAGCGAGCCGTTCCTGCATGGTCTGACGGACCGGTGCAAGCTTTGGACGTTCGGCGATCACCGAGCAATCGATGTTCAACACCCGGTAGCCCTCCCGAGCGACGAGGTCTACCACTTCGGCGAGAAGTTTCATCGAATCGGCGCCACGATACTGCTCGTCTGTATCGGGAAAGTGGCTTCCAAGGTCGCCCAACCCGACTGCACCGAGGAGTGCCTCTGCGCAGGCGTGGGCCACAACATCAGCGTCGCTTTGCCCGACCAGGCCGGGTTCTCCAGGAAAGTGAACGCCGCCGAGCACGAGTTGCCGATCAGTATCGGTGGAGAATCGGTGAACATCGAACCCATTGCCAACGCGCAACGTGCCCAAAACTGCCAGAAGATCGCGGCTACTCGAACTCGCAGAGGGTTGAAGTTCTTCTCGCATCCGTTGAAGGTCTCCGACTTCGGTGATCTTGAAGTTTGAGGTCTCACCCTCCACATGGTCGACTCGCCCACCGCAGGCATCCACCAGCGATGCGTCGTCAGTGGCAGACTCACCGCTGCTGTGCGCCGCACGAAGGATCTGAGCCGCGAAAGCTTGGGGAGTCTGAACGGCGACGAGTTGATCACGATCCGCAGCGGTTCCGCCTCGGGTTCGAAGGGTATCCACCACAGCAACGACCGGAACTGCGCCGTCTGCTCCGTGTTTGATCGATTCGATCACCGAAGCGAAGAGTTCGACGCTTGCTCCAGGTCGCGCGGCATCGTGAACCAGAATGATCTCCGCATCGGCGGGGACTGCGGCCAATCCACTTCTCACTGAGTCCGACCGAGTTTCGCCTCCCGCCACGACAGCGGTAGCGCCTTCGACCGGCTGGTTGATCATGGTAGGCGGGAGTACCACCACCACCCCGTCGCAGCAGTGTTTCGCTGTGGCTGTGGCCACGTCAATCACTCGCCGCTGACCGAGCAACGGCTCGAACTGCTTTGGCGCACCGAATCTCCGGCCGGAACCTCCTGCTACAACAATCGCCCAGACCGACATGGCTTCAACCCTAACGCGAGCGGCTCGTCGACCGGTTTCTGCAGCGCTGGACGCACCCTCGGCCGCGTCGGTGAGCAGAATCGGATCGCGTACCGCTGGGCGACGATGAGACCGCTACATTGGCGAAGTGATCAACCGCGAGATTCTCCGCAGTATCGAATTCTTCGAAGACCTCGACGAGGATGTGTTGCAGGCCCTGCTCGACCGATCTGAATCGATGGAGTTGGTGCGAGGCGACGTCATCTTCGAGGAAGGAGCGGCTGCCGACACCCTCTATGTGGTGGAGCAGGGCCGAATCGCAATCAGCAACAAGTCCTTCGACGGTCGTGAATCCATGGTTGCACTCATGGAAGAGGGCGATCTGTTCGGCGAGATGGCCTTGTTTGATGGGCTTGGCCGTTCCGCAGAGGCCCGGGCACTTGAGGCCTCACAGGTTCTCGCGATGCCTTTCGAGCCCCTGTTAGCGCTCTGGAACGCACAGCCGAACTTGCTCTGGAAGGTCGTGGGCCTGCTCACGCGACGGCTGCGAGCGATGGACAGCGCTCTCGCTGACGCGTTCTTTCTGGATGTCACCGCGCGGACAGCCAAGCATCTTCTGGAGATCGCTGGTGATCGAGACGAGTTTGAGATCCCCATTACCCAGGAGGAACTTGCTGGCCTGGTGGGCGCTTCACGGGAGCGAGTGAACAAGTCGATTTCGAGCTTCGTTCGTCTTGAGTGGTTGGAACAGAACGACGGGGTATACCGGATCAAGAACCGCAAGGAGCTTGAGATTCGAGCGATGTAGCTCGCTGGTTGCTGCGTCAGCAATGCCAAGCGCCTCGCAGGTCTCGCTTCGAGCTAGCCGCCGAGAAACTGCTCCGCACGAGCCCACGCATCGGCGGCCTCGACAGGAAGGTAGCCCTCACGATCAGGGTCCTGAGCCCATCCGTGGCCCGCTCCCTCATACCGTTTCACCGTGGCACCTGCTGCCTCGATCTCGGCAATTTCCTCCGCCGGACACCAGGGGTCATCGGTGCCAAAGATGCACAACAACGAGAGATCGCCATCTGCGGCCCTCGCTGTCACGACATCGATGGCATCTCCGAGGCCGCCGCCCTGCCACTGAGGTGGAACTCGAACCATTCCGTAAAACGCGACGGCCCGATTGATTCGTTGAGAGGCAAGCGCTTTCATTGCCCACATCCCGCCTTGGCAGAACCCAAGCACTCCCACCTGAGCGAGCTCCATCAGTTCGGCAGCCGCGACTGTGTCAGCGAGCTTCGCATCGTCGTTGAGTTCCTTCGCGAACTCCTGTCGTTCAGCGATGGTCATCGACTCGTTGCCCGGATACGGTTCGACCACCACAACCGTCCACCCGTGGTCATTCGCTAGTCGTTGTGCGTGCTGAACAAAGAGCGGTCGAAGACCAAAGATGTCCGGCCACAGCACCAGCCCACGAGTGCTCGGGCGCCCATCAAGTGGTTTGACGAGTTCGGCGGGGGTGCCGGTTGACAGGATGATTCGCACGTATGGCTCCGTGGAAAGTGGGACCGGTCGTGCGTTGCGCAGAGAACCGATCTCGGGACGGGTCAGGTAAAGCGGTCCAGAATCGAGGTTTCTGCGATCTGGCTGAGCGAGTCTTTGATGTTGCGCGCCCAGAGCTCGCCCACACCCTCAACTGCTGCGAGGTCTTCGACAGTGGCCCGAAGCAACTTGTCGAGGGAGTGAAACTCACCAACGATGTTTTCGAGAAGTTCCTGAGGAAGCCGCGGCACTTTGGACAACATGCGGTAGCCACGGGATTGCAGCGGTGCATCTGCGTCTTTGGCTCCGCCGGAAAGGTGAAGTGCTTGCGCGACCGATTCCGGGTCGAGAAGATCTTCCATCTCAAGGCCAGACAAGGTCTCCATGGCCCGTTCGAGGTTCCAGGAGGCATCGGGTTCGAAGTAGTCGAGCACCACCATGCGACGGTCGTCTTCAACTCCACCCATCAACTCCTGAAGTTGCAATCGGACCAGGCGACCATCAGTACCTAACTCGACTAGGTAGCGCTCGATTTCCTCGGCGATCCGAACCACAATTTCAGTTCGTTGCAACAACGTGACCACGTCTCGGACGGTGACCAGATCTTCCACCTCGACCGTCACGAGGTTGGCAGTCACCTCCGACAGGCGCATCTTGTATCGCTCAAGGGTCTGAAGCGCCTGGTTGCAGCGGCTCAGAATTGCCGGAATTGTGGCGAGCTGATGCTTCGCGTCATGCATGTACAGCGTGAGCACAGCCATGTCTTCAGAGACCGAAATCACTGGTACCCCAATGCTGCGGGCTACCCGCTCAGCAGTGCGGTGGCGGGTGCCCGTCTCTGTTGTTGGTGTGTTCGGGTTTGGAACCAGGTGCACATTGGCACGGGCGATTCGGCTGGCGTCGGCTGCCAAGATGATGGCCCCGTCGGTCTTGGCGAGTTCCGACAAGCGTTGTGGAGTGAAGGCCGCGTCGAGGAGGAACCCGCCCGAACAGATGTTGAGCACTTCGGGGCCATCGCCGATCACGATGAGCGCGCCCATGTTGGCTTTGATAATGCGATCGAGGCCCTCTCGCAGAGGTTGGCCGGGAGCGATCTTTGCGAGCGCTCCGAGAAGTGCTTTGTCACGTCGTGCTGCCATCGGGGGAGTCTACTGGCCAGGTGCCAGTGTCGTGCCTCCTAAATCTTCAATGTCGACAAGATCTTCGCGTTGGTATCAGCTGGTGAACGCCAGGGAAATCCCTAGCGATCTTGTCGCGTGAGCGAGGTCCGAATCACCGGTTGCGAGCACAACCTCGGGGCTAGCGATGGACGACACAGCAGCGAGGTGAACCGCGTCGTAGCCTCGCAACCCGTAATGGTGAGCCAGTTCGCCCGCTAGGCGTACGAGGTCGGCGGTGATCTCAATGTGATCAACTCCCTTCAAGATCTCGTCCAAATCATCCACTGCTGCCGACAGCTGCTGTGCCGAAATCCGGCTCAATCGATGTGCCTTCCCCAACGCTGATCGCGCCTCGGGATACAACAAACGCACACTCACACTGCGGTCGGCGTCGTTCCACAGTCGAGTGCATTTCACCGAGGATGGTTCGCCAATGATCAAGGGAATAATGGCCGAAGTGTCGAAATAGACGATCACTGCCTCTGTTCAGCGACGAGGTCGCTGACAGTTCCCTTACCCACGACCCGTCGAGCAGTTCTTCGACGTTTGGGCACGGTCGCAGGTGCAACAATTCCCTCAGCGACCAACCGATCGAGCGGGCGAGGTTGGTCAACCGGGACGAGCCGAGCCACAGCTTTACCATGGTCCGTCACGGTCACTTCGTTGCCATCACGTACCTCGTTGAGATACCGGCTCAGATGATCCCGCAATTCTCGAACTCCCGCTTCCATCTTGTAAGTATGGCGCTTTTAGGCTCGGAATGTTGGCGACATTTCAGCGCTTTCTGGATTTCAGGAAATTCTGGCAGGAACAGCCGAACTGAGTTCGGATCATCCTCATGAGTTCGCTGAACGGTCGGTCAACGGTCAATCAGTCGATTTCCAGCGGCCGCGAGCAGCGGACCAAGTTCGTCGGGTGCGTCAACGATGGAGAATTCGCAGCGAATGGCAACCATCCCCACGAGTGCGGCTAACCACTCCAGTGATTCGGACTGCAACCGCAGCCTGATGCAATTCGACGAGACCACTTCCGCGTCGCCACGAACGCGGGAGGCAATCGAATCAAGATCCTCGGTGCTACCTGACACCTCGAGGGTCACCTCGAATTGGGAAGACATGGCGTGCATCCCACGCCGAACGAATTCCGCTGCACCTTCGCCTGGAAGTTCCATCGGAGCGAAGCGCGCGCCCGCAACACGGACTTCGGCCATCCGGTCCAACCGGAACGTTCGCCAATCCTCCCGGCGGAGGTCCTAGGCCACCAAGTACCAACGTCGCCCCGATGCGACGAGCGAGTGTGGGCGCACCAGTCGTTCCGATGTCTCACCGTCGCGCCGCTCATAGGAGAATCGAACCTCCTCTGAATCGCTGCAGGCCTGGCTCAGCGTGGTTAGGGCTGCCACGCCGATTGAGGGCCCGGTCTCGGCCCAGACCATGACCTCGAGGTTTGATGCCAGCGAGGCGACACGCCGACGGACTCGATCAGGCAGAACCCTGTCCAGTTTCGCTAGCAGCCCAACAGTTGCAGCTTCGGTTCCGTCAATGGCACTTACTGCAGCACTCCGAAGGCCAATGACCAACGCAACCGCCTCCTCGTCATTGACGACGAGGGGCGGTAGGTGAGCACCGACCGCGAGCCGGTAGCCGCCGGCCGAGCCAGTTTCAGCATCGACCGGGTACCCCAGTTCGCGAAGGCGATCGATGTCGCGCCGCACAGTCCGTTCAGTCACTCCGAGTCGGGCAGCGAGCTCAGAGCCCTTCCAATGGCGATGCGTCTGGAGGAGGGAGAGGAGCTCGAGGATACGCGAGGTGGGATCGCTCACAACTGTCGTCTGATCATCAGTCGTAGTTGTTGACCATACGGATACTCAGCGCCAACATGAGCACCATTGTCACACCGACGACTGCGAACCCCTTGCCAATTGCGGCGCCGTTGAATCCTTCGAGCACCAGAGATCGGACTCCCTCCATGATGTAGGTCACTGGGTTGAGCGTTGCGGCAATCTCCATCGGTCGGGTGAGTTGATCTCGGGGCACGAAGTTTGGGGTCAGGAAGAGCAGCGGGAAGAAGATCATCGATCCGCCTTGAGTTGCTGCAGCGCTTCGAGTCTTCAGTGCCAGAAGTTGCATGAACCCGGCAAACACCATTGCCCACAGCGACACCATGACGACCATCACGAGAAAACCCGGGATTCCCGACTTGATCCGGATGCCAAACGCCAAAGCAAGCAGCACCATCACCGTCGCAACAGCAGCTGTCTTCACGAACTCTGCATAGAGGCGGCCCAGCACCAATGCCATCCGAGAGATAGGTGTGGCCCTCAATTTGTCGAAGTACCCGCCTTCGATTTCTTCAACGAGGTACAGGCCAGCACCGCCGAATGAGGCGGAGAGCAGCAACGAAGCTGGGAGCTGAAAGGCTCCGTAGCTCTGGCCGAACAAGAACGGAGTGCCTTCGGAGGGGAAGATCTTCGCAGCCTGGCCAACGTTGACGACCAGAAAGAACAGCGGAATGAACATGGTCGGGAAGAGCGAGTCAGGTGTTCGCAGCGCCTCTCGAATGGCACGACCTCCGAGGATGAACGAGTCGCGGAGGGCGTTGGATGACTCCGTTGCTCCTCCGCCAGCCGTCCCTTGATGAGTTGCAGTCATAGCTAGATCTCCTTTACTTCACCGGCGACACGGTCGCGGGTTCGTCCGGTTGCGTCCAAGAAGACGTCGTCGAGGGTGGGGTCGGTGTCGAGGCCCGTGCGCTCACGAAGCTCAGCCTTGAGCGAGGCAGGCGTACCTTCACGAATGATCAGACCCGAATCAATAATTGCGAGGCGGTTGCACAATTGATCTGCCTCTTCGAGATATTGGGTAGTGAGGAACACAGTGGTTCCCATGGAGTTGATCCGGCGGACCTCGTCCCACACGGTGATACGGCTGCCTGGGTCGAGCCCGGTGGTTGGCTCGTCAAGGAACAGCACCTCAGGTTCGTGTACCAGCGCTGAGGCAAGGTCGAGTCGGCGTTTCATTCCCCCCGAGTATCCCTTGACCCGACGATCCGCGGCCTCGGTGAGGTCGACCAGTTCAAGCAGCTCTTGGGCACGCGCACCTGCTTCAGAGGGCCTCATGCCGAACAGGCGCGCCTGCAGGACAAGAATCTCGCGGCTAGTCTGGCGTTCGTCGAGGCCGGCCTCTTGGAGTGCGACGCCGATCTTTCGGCGTGCACCGTGAGGGTCTGCTGCGACATCTACACCGCCGACATGGACAGTGCCGGCCGACAAGGTCATGAGGGTGGTGAGCATGCGGACAGTGGTGGACTTGCCTGCACCGTTGGGCCCGAGGAACCCAAAGATCTCTCCTGGTTGAACATCGAGATCGACTCCTCGAACCGCTTCAACCTCCTCACCGCCAGTCGAGTAGGTCTTCTTGAGGCCAACGGCCTTGATCGCGCTCATGGACGAGGGCCGATCGGTCTGCAGTGCGTATGGGGCATTCAGATCTCCTTGGTTGGTCGGCATTCGACCTTGCCGTTTCTTGGAACGCTCAAAGTCTTGCCGCTATTGCGGACAGATACGGTCCGTAATAGTCAGATCCTCCAATCAAGCTGAGAGTTGCTCATCAATCATCGGATTGATGCGGAACCTGTTGTCATCGTTCAGCGATCCGCCGCAGGCGACTCACGAACTCGGCCGAGGCCATCTCGGACGCCTCGTACTAGTT
>DORQ01000282.1:0-239 GCA_003514205.1 Acidimicrobiaceae bacterium | reverse complement strand
GTTGATGAGTCTGACTCCATGCCTGAGGAGATCAACCCGCGAACCTGTCCGAAGCGAGCTCAACCTCCCCGGGCGCGAGGGCGACTCGACGAAGAGCGCCCAGTGAACCTGAGCTTTCCGAATCCCTCCCTCCGCCATCCGTTTGTGCCAGTCGAACCCCTGGGGGCTACTCCAAACTCCCCAAGACGATCGTTATGCGCCAGATACCACGAATACAGAGAACCCAGCCTGGAACCGAG
>DORQ01000359.1:4697-5264 GCA_003514205.1 Acidimicrobiaceae bacterium | reverse complement strand
CCTTGGGGTGCTGCCATTTCTCGCGAAGTGTCCGGCGGAGCCCAGTCGGCGCTTGGGCTTGTTGGCAACGCACCTGGGTGCAGTAGCCGTATCGAGTCGGATCGTAATGAGGTTCGGGTGGAGCAAGGCGGCTCTGCTGCAGGGTTTGCTGTCACTGTTGTGCTTGGTCGCGTATCTGATCACCACGCGAGATCGCCCGGGCAGGAGTGCCGGCCACGAAACTGTTCTCTGAAACATCGCTCAGCACGGTCGCTCCAGCACCGATGATCGCTCCATCGGCGACAGAAACTCCGCGGGCAATGATGGCGCCAGTGCCCACGAACACGCCGCTGCCGATCTGCACGTCTCCGTTCACGAAGACACCAGGACTCAGTGTGCAATCAGCTCCGATCACCGTATCGTGCTGCACCGTGACGCCGACGTTGAGCAAGGAATTCTCGCCGATCGTGGCGCTAGTAGTGACGACGACGTTTTGGCAACAAACCACCCCCGCTCCCAGCTGGGCGGAAGGTGAAATCCAAGCGCTGGGGTCGATGAGCGTCCGTGCTCGATGTGCGCCGCCCAGCT
>DORQ01000359.1:2928-4472 GCA_003514205.1 Acidimicrobiaceae bacterium | reverse complement strand
TGCATCATCTGCGAAACCGAGGCATTTGCTAGCCCAACCGATGCGGTCAACGATCTCAAGAAGCTCGCGGCCGTGCCCACCTGCTCCGATGATGAGAAATTGAGGGACCGGATCTGCGTTCACGTTTGGGTTTCCTCGACGGCGACTCTGCTCTCGTGTGTTGAGCCACTGGCGCTAGTCTCAGCTATCGGATCGTTCTGAGAGTGGCCGTCGACTCCTTCTCCCCCGAGAAGGGCCTTGGCAGTTCGAGCGATGATTCTGAGGTCCAGTCTCAACGACTGATTCTGCACGTATTGAACATCGAACTCGATACGGTCGGTCCATGAGAGTGCGTTTCTTCCCGAGACCTGAGCAAGGCCTGTCAATCCAGGTCGAACGAGGAGCCGTTGCCGTTGATAGCTGGTGTAACGGTCGACTTGATATGCCAGTGTGGGTCGGGGCCCGACGATAGACATCTCCCCCTTGGCGACGTTGAGCAGTTGTGGGAGTTCGTCAAGCGAATACCGTCTGAGAAGTCGCCCTGCGGAGGTGATCCTGGTGGCGTCGGGGAGTATTGGGTTGGGCTCGTTGAGCATTGTGCGAAATTTGAGCACCTCAAAGGGAACGCCATCCTTGCCGATCCGCTGCTGTCGAAACAGGACTGGCCCCGGTGAGGTGAGTTTGATTGCGATCCCGCAACCGGCCCCCGCGATCAGCGCGGGAACGTACGCTAGGGCCAACACGAGGAGATCGAGGGTGCGGCTCACGCGGTCGTACGGTCGAGCTGCCGGTTCAAGAGGGGCCTCGGGCATCTGGCCAGCGTACTGGCCGCTTGAATCGATCACTGAAGTATCGCGGGATCTGGAAGATCCAGGGAAGATGGAGTTGCGTTGCGGCGGGTTGTACCGTTGGACAATGAACTCGAGAGCGGGGGAGCGATCTCCATTGCACGTGCGCCGAGCAGAGGCTCAGGACCGCCAGCGTGTTTTGGAATTGTGCGGGCGCTCGCTCGGCTGGAGTCCGGACGGGCCGAACGCGGAGTTTTTCGCGTGGAAGCACGATCTGAATCCCTTTGGGGTCTCGCCCATTTGGTTAGCTGAATCCGAATTGGGGGAACTCGTCGGAGTTCGGGTGTTCCTGCGTTGGGAGTTCATTGGGGCGGGAGGGGAGACTATCAAGATGGTCCGGGCCGTTGACACGGCAACGCATCCTGATTGGCAGGGCCAGGGCATATTCACCAAGCTCACCCTGGGTGCCCTCGAAGACGTCAAGGCTGAGGGGGTGTGCGGGGTCTTCAACACGCCGAACGACCAGAGCCGCCCTGGGTATCTGAAAATGGGTTGGGTTCCAGTCGCAAAAGTTCCGGTTGCGGTGCGACCTCGATCGTTACTGAGTTTTCCTCGAATTCTTCAGGCGAGGGCCTCGGCTTCAAAGTGGAGTGAGCCCTGTGAGGTCGGTTGTGAAGTGGCCGAAGCTTTGGATTCCTCCACTGCGACTGAGGAACGTCTCGCCGAAGGTGCCGGTGCGCGGATTTCGACGAAGTACAGCTTGGAGTACCTCCGATG
>DORQ01000359.1:0-2829 GCA_003514205.1 Acidimicrobiaceae bacterium | reverse complement strand
CTTGGAGTACCTCCGATGGCGCTATTCATTTGGTCCATTGCGCTATCGAGCGATGCCAGTGGGAAGGGATGGCGAGGACGGGATTGTGGTCTTTCGCATTCGTAAGCGGGGAGGCGCGCTTGAGGCGACAATCTGCGAGGCGTTGGTGAGCGACTCGCGGCAGCTCGCAGCTGCGACGAAGTCGATTCTCCGGGAGACGAAAGCTGACTATGCGCTGGTCAGTTCAACGCTTGCGGGGCCGCGCTCAGCCATGCTGCGTGTGCCGCAACTTGGCCCGATGCTGGTCTGGAAAGACCTTGCGGGCGAGCCGATTCCTTCGATCGACAAGCTTCATTTATCACTTGGTGATATCGAGTTGTTTTGATGGCGAAACACAGTCATCTATCGACCTCGCGTCGCCTCCGAGTGTTGCAAGTCTTGCCGAGTGTGGTTCCAGGGGGCGGAGCTGAGCAGAGCCTCGTGATGGTCGCTCCGCTTCTGCGAATGCATCAACTCGCCGGCGCCTCGAGCCAGGATACGGGGGGTGTTCCTATCTTATTGTCAAGCCGCTTTTGGAAGATTCTCCATGATTGTGGACGAGGCACCGGCTGCCGGTTGAGGGTTTCGCTCGGTGGGTGTGAGGTAGGGCTGCTGGTCGGTGAGCATGTGGAACAGGGCACGTGTTTTCCGGTTCGCGAGGCAGATCACCGCCGCGTTGTGGCGCTTCCCCTCAGCGCGTTTCTTCGCGTAGTAGACGGCGTCTTCTCCGTCAGCTCGGATCGAGCAGAACGCGGCGAGAAACAGTGCGTTCTTTAGCCGGCGGTTCCCGCGCCGAGACCTCGTCTCGGATTTGAGACTCGACCCGGACTGTTTCGTCACCGGAGCCAACTCAGCGTAAGAAGCAAGATGCCCTGCGGATTCGAAGTTCGAAATGTCGCCGATCTCAACCAGGATTGTTGTTCCGATCTTGGGTCCGATCCCGGTCATCGAACACAAGATCCGGGAGAAAGGGTGACGGCGGAACACCTCCGCGATCTCCTTCTCGAGCCTGCCGCGTTGTTGATGCAGACGGGTGAGTGTCTCGGCTTGCTCGGCGATAACCCGCCCATACGCGGCCGTGCCAGCGAGCACGACATCTTGCTGATCGAGCGCATCGAAGATCGTTGTCGTCAACGACTTCGCAGTCCGTTCCTGATGGTGCTTCGCCAGCAGTTTGTGAACACGAGACCGGCCCGCTGTGCGAATCCGCTCGGGGGTCGGATACTTGGTGAGCAGCACTCGGAGTCCTGCTTTGGAGGCGAGTTTCGGAGGGTGTCAGATGGTCTGTGTGAGTAGCTCGTCAATCAGAATGAGGTAGTGACTATGAGTATGGCTATGACTGATGAAAATATGAGTGTGGAACAAGCGGCTGTGGAGCGGGTTGTGGGCGCTGGTTTGCTTGACGAGTTGATGTCGCGTGTGAGTGATGGTGAAGTCCAGCTCACTGGTGAGGGCGGGTTTCTACCCGCTTTGATCAAAGCGGTTCTCGAGCGTGGCTTGCAGGCTGAGTTGGCTGACCATTTGGGTTACGAGAAAGGCGACCCTGCGGGGCGGGGATCGGGGAATTCTCGTAACGGGGCAACACCGAAGGTGGTTGCTTCTGAGGTTGGTGATATTGATTTGGCGACCCCGCGGGACCGGGCTGGGACGTTTGAACCGAGACTGGTTCCGAAGGGGGCGCGTCGGGTTGGTGGTCTTGATGAGCAGATCATCTCGTTGTACGCGGGTGGGATGACTGTGCGTGATATTCAAGTGCATTTGGCTCGCACGATCGGCACCGAGTTGTCTCATGACACGATCTCCAGAATCACTGACGCTGTGCTTGAGGAGGTCAAAGCGTGGCAGACCCGGCCCCTTGAGGAGGTCTATCCGATCATGTATTTGGACGCACTCATGGTGAAGGTGCGTGACGGTCACCAGGTTCGCAACAAAGCAGCCCATATCGCTATCGGTGTTGATCTTGATGGGATCAAGCATGTGCTTGGGATTTGGGTTCAAGCCACCGAAGGAGCGAAGTTCTGGGCTGGGGTATGCGCGGAGCTCGCGAACCGGGGTGTGCGTGACGTGTTGATTGCTTGTGTTGATGGGCTCACCGGGTTCCCCGAAGCGATCGAAGCAACATGGCCTCAAGCAACAGTGCAAACCTGTGTTGTGCATTTGATCCGGGCTTCGATGAGGTTCGTGTCTTACAAGGACCGCCGCAAAGTCGCAGCGGCGCTGAAGCACATTTACACAGCGCCCACCGTTGAAGCAGCCGAGCAGGCCTTGTTCGAGTTCGCTGATTCAGATTTGGGGCAGCGTTACCCCGCGACAGTGTCAACATGGGAGAACGCGTGGGAGCGGTTCATTCCGTTCCTCGAGTTCCCGCCCGAGTTGCGACGGATCATTTACACCACGAACGCGATCGAGTCGCTGAACTATCAGCTTCGCAAAATCATCAAGAACCGTGGGCATTTCCCCTCCGATGACGCTGTGATCAAACTCCTATGGCTCGCTATACGAGATATCGAGGACAAACGGGCGAGGCAACGAGCCAAAGAAGCAGGCAAAGCCAAAAAGGAACGCAAAGCCAGCGGCAAACTCATCGAGGGTGCAACTACCCAAGGATGGAAAGCGTGCCTCGGAGCGCTTGTCCTCGCATACCCCGACCGCCTCAACGGCCGGATCTAACCAACCAACAACCGAACTACTTACACAGAAAATTTGACGCTAATGATGGTTGGTGTCTCCGGTGAGTGCCCAGGTCTGACCCTCAATTTGACTGGTTTCGTGCCTTTCTCCTGATTTGTCGGCTTGGGTCCTTGCCGGAGA
>DORQ01000174.1 GCA_003514205.1 Acidimicrobiaceae bacterium | reverse complement strand
TTCAGCTCATTCGGCTGGCGTCTTACATCGAGACGTCAAGCCAAGCAACGTCCTGTATTCGACCAGTGGCGGAGCGACGATCTGCGATTTCGGGATGGCATCAATTCTCCTGAATGCCTCAATCTCGCACCTCGCTGCAGGCTTCACACCAGCCTACGCATCCCCCGAACAGCTGCTCGGCGAACCGGCGACACCTGTTTCTGATGTGTACGGTCTTGCGGCGACAATCCACTTTGCACTCACCGGATCACCGCCTGTACCTATCGCGGCTGACAGCTTCGTTGGCTACGTTGGGAGAGTCATTCATCAGCGCCCTCCCGAACTCGATGGGGTCCCTCGACCGATCGCGGAGGCAATTCGTGCCGGGCTCGCAGTTCAGCCCACGGAGCGGCCTGCGGACATTCTCCAATTCGTGACGGCCCTGTGCGGTGGCAACCAGTCAATTCCCCCTCCTGTCCTGTTGACTGACTTGACCATCGATCCAGAACTTGCGTTTCCAGAGCCCCGCCTACTCGATGGGCTTGAGGTGCTCCGACCGCAAGCCGCGCCTCCTGCCACCCACGACCGCCAGGCAAGAAGGCGAACGTTGGTGATGGGTTCCAGCGCTGGAGCGTTGGCTGCGGCTGTCACCTGGGGTGCCCTGTCTTGGGCCGGAGGTACTTCTTCGACGCCATCCTCTGGGCCTGATCTTGCGGCCAACCTCTTTGGCGGAGCCGACTCCGCCGATCGGCGGGTGCCAGCACGAAATTTCGATAACCCTCGAGATGCACTTGCGCTGCAAGAGCAAGGAACCTCAAGCCAGTTGCTCTTGTCATCAGATCCTGATGCGACTTCGGTAGCCAGCTCAGCCAATTATCAGCGGATCAGCGAGCTCGACAGCATCACACGTGAGCTGTTCGGTATCGAGGAACCCTTGCTTCCCCGCACGAACGTCGAGGAATTCGTGGCGGGCGACCAGGAGGTCTCCGTAACTGCGAATCGGTCAGCAACCCCGCAATGCCGAGGTGCGCTCGGTCCAGCACTGCGAGTCGCCGGCCATTCAGGATTCCGAGTCTGGACCTCCGGCGGCACGAGCTCGGTTTTGGTAGTCGCCAATATGGTGAGCTTCGAAGACACTGGCAAGGGATTTGACGACGCGATGCGCGAGGCCGTGGAGATGGTGTCTCTCGAGTTCGGCGCAACCGCCGAGGAATGCAAAGGTTTTGATTCCGACGGTGTGAACCGACCAGGCATCTCTCGTGTCATCTATAACGACCTGCCGGACCTGCACCTTCCCCCAGGAACGACGGCGCGAATTCGAAGGATGGAGGACTACGAGGCCTCCAGAGCGAAGATGGAGGTGGCCTACGTTCTCCTAGCGAGTCGCGGCACCCGTCAGATCCGTCTCACAGTCGGCTACCCAAATGCTGAGGATGCATCCCTGCCAGCAGTCTCCGCCTTCATGGAGCAGGCGGTCGAACTTCTCTTGATGGACTGATCCTGCCGCCCAGCTTGCGAGCCTGGATGGTTCTCCGTGGCTCAGCTCAGCCACAAGTTCTTCTACTATCAGGAGGCTGACACCTTCTGCACTCAACCGTCGGCGAGGAGCCTGCCGTGATCTGTGATGAAGTCGACCTGACCTACGTAGAAACTGCGCCCTACCGATTCGTGGCTCGTTCGGTGTTGCCAGTCTCGCCCGAGCGCCTCTTCGATGTGTGGCAATCCCCCGAGGCGTGGAAGAAGTGGGTGCCAGTGATCAAAGAGGTGAGGTGGACCTCTCCGTTGCCACCTGAGGTGGGCTCTACACGGACTGTCGACATGCGCGGCGGGATCTCTGCCGATGAAGTATTCCTGGCCTGGACCGTGGGAGAGCGCATGGCGTTTCGGTTCACAGAGTTCTCGGGTTCAGGAATCTCTGCGTTCGCCGAGGACTATCGGGTTAGCGACCTCGGACTCGGCCAGTCAAAGGTGGAGTGGACGATGGCAATGACCCCGATCGGGCCGAGCGCCAAAGCCTTTCCGCTACTGCGGTTCGCCATGGGCGGGGGCTTGAATCTCACTCTTCGCAACCTCAAGCGGTACCTCAACAGCAAGGAGTTCAAGACCAACGGGATCTGACACCGTGAGTGGACGTAGCTTCCTTCGTCGGGTCGCCGCGGACAGATCCCGTCGAAGCTGCAACGCAACTCGCTCACACAGGATTCGGACCAGTGTCTGCTGATGACGCCGCGGCAAACGACGCGCTTCGGGCAGCGCCCGCAGCACAGTTCTCATGTTGAAGACCTTGCCTGAACTGGACCAATGGGCTGGAATCTCCACTGCCAGCGTGTGCGCAAGCTCTCGGTTGTCCTTCAGGGTTGAAAACATCGCTGTCTCGAGTCGGTTCAGGCTCCGCTGTTCGGCTGCATCAACAGCGAGCCAGTACATATCAGTGAGATCGCGGTCTCGCCAGCGCCAGAATTGCAACAGCGCATGGTCAACGGCCTGGCTGCGACTGAGGTCAACCCCATCAAGGAAACCAGCGAGCGCACTCGACTGGCGAAACGCATCGCCGATTCCCTGACCGAGCACCGGATCCTTAAACACACCAGCATCGCCGACCAGGCACCATCCCGGCCCGGCAGCCTCCCGAAAGAAGGAATCAAGAGCGATGGTCCCGCGGGGGCGGTTGGTACGAATCCCATCCCCAATCAATGACCGAAGCGGCTCCTCGGATTCAACAAGCTGGTCAAACGAAGCTACCGGATCGGTCATGAACTGCTCGTACACCCGCATCGGAGGGACCACGGCCACGGTCAGGACGCCAGCGTCGCTCGGATACGCCGCCCACTGGAAGTCTCCGGTGCGGATACTCAACATCTGGGGCGATGGCGTTGAACCCACGAAGTCGGCCCAGTAGATGAATCGCTCGCCGGGCGCGGAATTGTAACTTCGAGCGTTCACTGACGACCCAAGCTGTGAGAGTCGTCCGTCGGCACCCACCACGAGGGGCGCTCGGATCACCCTGTGGCCCTCGGCGGTGAGAACCCCGATACCCACGAGGCGACCATTCTCAATACATACATCACGAAACTCGGCGCGCGTGAGCAGTGTTGCCCCCGAAGCGACCGCATGATCACAAAGCGCAGCATCCAACACCTTGCGCGAGATGCTCATCGCACCAGGAGATGGATCCGTAGACCGGTAGTGCTCATTGATCTCCACACCGTCGAATATCACCCGTACCTGGGAAAGTAGGGGCGCTCCGGCTTCCGCAACGCGCTCCAACACACCATGGCGTCGCAGGAACTCAACACCATCCGCTTGGATCAGATGCGTGGAAAAGGCGTCGCTGGGAAACTCAGCGCGGTCAAGGACCAGAACGCGCCGTCCTGCCTGCGCAAGCTCGCTCGCAAGGCTCGCGCCCGCGCAGCGGGCACCAACGATGATCACGTCGAAGTCATAGTCAGGGCTGAGCGTCATAGAGACTCGGGTCGTTGGTGAGCACATCGGGTAGGGGAGGCGTACGAAGACTTGTCTCCGCTAGTGACAACGAATTGCTCGTTGATTTAGCTGAAGTATCGGTCAATCATGAGAGAGTTGTCGAGTCAACGACGAGGCCAGTTCCTCCTACTGTGACTTTATCTATGCAATGATGGCAACGGGAGGACAGGGGTGTGGACGGGCCAAACTCGAGCGAGAATTCAACGCAGACCGCTCTGCGCGTCCTCATCGAGGCCGACCTTGGCGTCGAATTCGACAAGGTAACCTTTCTCGCCGAGTCACCATCTGCGACCATCTTCACTGGTGTGCAACGTTCGATTGGCCGTCGGGTGGCAATCAAAGTGTTCCCCGAGGTGGTGCTCTCCGACATCAGCGCGGAGCATCCCGAGGTTCAGAGTCACGCTGGTCTCTCGTGGCACCCCCACATAGCGACGGTCTTCGACTCCGGTTTGACCCAGCATCGCCAGCTTTGGATGTCGATCGAACTGTGTCCGACAAACCTCCAAGCCCGCCTTGAGCGCCATCCGCTCGATCCCACCGCCGTGTTGGAGATCGCCTGTCAACTGCTCGAGGCACTACAGGCCATCCACACCGCTGGGCTCTTGCATTGCGACATCAAGCCAGGCAATGTCCTACTCGCCCAAGACGATGGCGTTCGCGTCACGGATTTCGGCATTGCGAAGGCGAAACACGGTGTGCTCCCCACGCTCGACTACTCGCGGGGCACTCTTCACTTCATGGCGCCTGAGGTGCTTGAGGGGGCATTTCCAACTGCAGCGGCCGACATGTGGGGAGTTGGAGCCACCCTGTGGGCTGCTGTGCACGGTCACGAGCCCTACCAGGAGAGCACTTCGATCGGCTCAACGCTCATCGCAGCTTTGAATTCAGTTCCTGATTGGGAGCCTCCACCGACATTCGTTGGCCCCGAGGCAGAGCGCGTTCGGTCCATGATCGCGCTGTGTCTGAATCATGATCCGAGCGCACGACCTACCGCGACTGAACTGCTGAACATCGCCCGACGCCCACTCGTGTCCGATCCCATTGTCACCATTGCTCCAGCGGCATCACCGAAACGTGGATTGGCAGTCATGGCGGCAGTCGCGACGGTTGCTTTGCTGGGCGCTGCCTTCGGCTTGAAAGACGAAGGACGCGGCAGTCTTGAGCTGCTGAACACCACTCCAGCGAAGTGGTGCAATGCGATTGAAACAGCTGACCAAGAAATCGCTGACTCCCTCGCCAAGGCCACGAGGAACGTCGTTGCTTCTGGATACTCGGCTCGATCAGTGCGAGACGCAGTGAGGGGGTTTCCCGCCGAGGTTGCTGCAGCAACGTCGAACTGGAAAGAGATCATTAGTCTCGAACCCAACCTGAAGGTGGAGTCCAAAGATATCGTTGAGAGTCGACTGGTCGAACTGATGGTGGCCGAGGCCGCCACCTACCTGGCCACTGGTGAAGTCATCAGCAGCGGATCCACCACAACTGCCACTGCCAATCTCGATGGCCTCAGTAAGGAACTCGGGAGAACCGCTTCAGCATTCAACAAAGTCATTGAGCTCTCTGCAACCAACTGCGGAACCACCGCTCCCAGCTGGCGTGAGGAAGAACTTGTCTTTCTTGACGCAGTCAAGCAGAGCTTTGAGTCGAGTCCAGCACCATTCTTTGAAGGTCCAGCCTCGGATCGCTCCCTGCCCACATCCTTCTTCACAACAGTGCTCGCGGTTCAGCCCGAGTATTTCTCGAAACTCGTGCTTACTCACCCGCATTGGCTGATCGAACTCACCTCCCCAGGTGCTACCAGCATCCGTTCGCTTCTCATTGACAAGCATTCCAAGGTCGTCAAAGCCATTGCGTTGGAAAGCCCAATCATCGCCCGATACCTCCTTGGTGAGGACCCAGCGCTTCCTCAACGAGACGGGCGAAACCTGTACTTCGAACTCACTGCACCCATGTCTGATTCGGAGGCTATGAAGTTTGAGGCAGACCTCAGAGAGCTCACCACACCATGACCATGGTGGCCCAGTGCTGAGTGTCTCGCGGATCTCGAAGCGCTACGAAGGCGCTCAACGAAATGCCCTCAACGAAGTCTCCTTTGAGGTTCAGCCCGGTTCCATCTGCTGCATCATTGGTCGAAATGGAGCGGGCAAATCCACGATGATGTCAGCCATGGTGGGACTCACACCACTGTCATCGGGAACGGTGCTTTTCGACGGTCAATCACTCCCTCACTCGATGGCACTCCGGCGACGGGTCGGCTTCGCGGCTCAGCAAGAGGCGCTGTATCCACTGCTGTCGGGTCGCGAGAACCTTGAGGCCTTCGGCCGCCTCGCAGGAGTGAGCCGGCCCGTCCTGCTAGATCGAATCGATGAGCTTGCGTGCCAACTCCAGATTGCTGATCTGCTCAATCAGCAGGTTCGTCAGCTGTCCGGAGGCGAGCGGCGGCGCGTTCATGTGGCGGCCTCCCTCGTTGGAGAGGTTGACCTGGTCATTCTCGACGAACCCACGGCAGGAGTGGATCCCCACACGAGGGCCAACGTCTTGGACCTGGCCCGCTCGGTGGCCGCCCGAGGTGCGATGGTGCTGTACTCAACTCACTACCTCCACGAGGTGGAGCAACTTGACTCCAACGTGGTGATGCTTGAGCGAGGAGAGCTCATCGCCTCTGGCTCGGTGAGTTCACTCCTTGCGACACACGGCAGCTCCACCATTGAGATGGGTTTCCCCAATTCGGACATCCCTGGCCCAGCGCATTGGGGATCACATTGGCGAGGCGACACGTTGGTCATCGACGTGCAGCGTCCCAATGAAGAACTGCCAGCAATTCTCCAAGAAATGGGGGAGCGGCTCATCTATCTGCGGTCCCTCGAGGTAGTGGAACCGACATTGGATCGAGTCTTTCTGTCGCTGACCGGGCGTGCTATCGAAGGAGATGCCGCCCTGCTCGGTGGTGAATGATGCTCCGCCGAATCCTTGTCATTGCCCAAACCGAGCTGCGGCTGATTGTGCGCGAACCCGCCTGGCCTGCTGCGTTCACGCTGATGCCCCTTGGCTTGATTACCGTTCTGAACGCGGCCTTCTCCAAATGGATTCGCGTCAACATGGAAGTGCCGAACGCCACTGGATCAGAACTCTCGGTCGCCGGACAGGCAGCGCTGTTCAACATCATGATGCTCGCGAATTTCGGCTTGTTCTTATACCGCGATCACTCAACTGGCGTGTGGGATCGTGTGCGAGCCGGACTTGCAACTCCAGGTGAAGTGATCTCCGGAAAGCTACTAGCGACGTGGTGCGCTCACCTCTTTCAGTTTCTACTCTTGCTAGCTCTGGCCCAGCCGCTCTTCCAGTTGCGAGTCAGCGATCATCTTGTTGCGCTCCTTCTGCTCTCCGTCGCCACCGTTACAGCAACAGTCGCCCTTGGGTTTCTGTTGTTTAGCTTCATCAACTCCTCAAATGCCTTCGAGGCCACAGCGATGATGGGCTCGATGGTGCTCGGCGCACTTGGCGGAGCATTTGCTCCCCGCGATTCACTTCCGGCCTGGAGTGTGCTCGGCCAGAAGCTGTCGCCAGTGACCTGGACAGTGGAGGGGTTTCAACGTCTCTTTATCGGTCATGAACCCGAAACCGCTGTGCTGCAACCCTCCCTCATCCTCTTCGGCATGGCCACCGCCTGCGTGATCGGCGGGATGGCCCGCTTTAACGCAAACGAATCGAAGGCCAAGAACCGATGACGACCTTCCTTGCGCTCTTTCGCCTTGAAATCGTGCTTGCCAAGCGTCTCGCTCCCTTGCGAATTGTGATGGCGCTGCTCCCGATTGTGATGATGATCTTCTTGGCCAATGCGGTCGAGTTTCTCGTGCACCTCGACGGCTACCTGCGCTCGAATGGCACCGAACATGGAATTGCTGGATTGTCGGTGCTTTTCTGTTTTGTGAACCTGCCGTTCCTCTCCTGGAGTACCTACGACGAGCATGGTTTTGGCACGTGGGACCGACTGCGGTCGAGCCACGTTCCACCGAGTCTCATTCTGGCGAGCAAGGTCGCCTTCATGACGATGTATCTCATCTTCATGTTCGGGGTGTCGTATCTCGGCGGGCTGTTACTCGATATGGATATCAAGGGCTCCTTAGGTGCCTGGGCGCTGATTGCGCTGATGATCTCGTTCACCGCGTCCTGCTATGGCATCATGCTGTACGTCCTGTTGCCCACGGCGAATCTGTTCGTGATTCTCAGTCATGCGGGTTGCCTTCTGATGGGTGGCTTTGCAGGCTGCCTGGTTCCATTCCGGCTGCTACCCGGTTGGGTTCAGAACATCGCCCCCGCCCTACCGCAATACTGGGCCACACGAGCGTTCCGCGAGGTTTCCCTGGACGGTCTCGGCCTCGGCGCAGTCGTGTCTGAGTTAGCGATACTCGGGTGCTTTTCGCTGCTCTTTCTTGTGGTGGCGGCCTGGCGGTTTGACCCCTCGGCCTCGAAGCGGCCGCTCAGCGAGTAGAGCTGGGCTGCGAGTA
>DORQ01000350.1:14114-15251 GCA_003514205.1 Acidimicrobiaceae bacterium | reverse complement strand
AGAGGAACCTTGGGCGCCGCCCGCTCCGGTGGTTGCGCCGGCCCGTTTTGCAGGTGCACTTGGGCGCCCGGCCACCGCAGCGCCGACCAACAGATTGCTCGATGGAGGAATCCAATCAGCTGCGGCCTCGGTTCCACGATCTTTGGCGCGCTGGCGGATCTTGCGGTACTTCTCCTCACGCTCCTTCAAGAACACCACCACGGGTGCTGCAACAGCGAGCGAGGAATAGGCACCGACGATCAGGCCAACCAACAACGCCAACGCGAAGTCGAACATCACGGTCTGACCGTAGACAACTCCACCGATAATCAGAATCGACAGAACCGGAAGAATCGCCACGAACGTCGTGTTCAACGATCGCATCAGCACCTGGTTCAACGAACGTCGCATGATTCCCAAATAGGTGAACTGGCCAGTTCGATCGTAACGCTTGGTGTTGTCCTGCACTCGGTCGTACACCACGATCGTGTCATACAACGAGAATCCGAGAATGGTGAGAAATGAGATCACCGTGGCCGGCGTGACTGCGAATCTCGTGAACGAGTAGACGCCGACAGTAATGATCACGTCGTGCACCACTGCCACGAGGGCTGAGAGTGCCATCCGCCATTCGAGCTGCCAGGAAATGTACAGCGCAATCATCACGAGAAACACGACGAGCGCCTTGACGGCGTCCTTGGTAATCGAGGCTCCCCAGGACGGACCAACAGTGTTCGTCGTTACATCGTCCAGGGTCAGGCCAGCTTTGTCAGCAAGGGCCGTCGCGATGCTCTCCGACTCAGCAATGTTCTTCGACTTCTCAGCTTGGATTCGAACGATTCGATTGTTGTCAGCATCCTTGACGATCTGAACTTTCGCACCTTCTTCGCGATTGAAGTCAGTGAGAATGTCAGTTGCCTGTTGGGTCGTGAGCGACTTGGACGGAACCTCCCACACCGCTCCGCCACGGAAGTCGATCGACAGCACCAGCCCTTGGACGATCAGCGAGACAATGCTTGCGATCACCAAGGCGACGCTGAAGGCCAATACTGGCTTCCAGAGCTTCGGGAAATTGATATCCGTTTCTCCCCGATACAACCGCGAAAAGGCGCTCATGGCTTCTCCCCTTCCTGCTCGTCTGTGGCCACTTCAGGATCG
>DORQ01000350.1:12832-13910 GCA_003514205.1 Acidimicrobiaceae bacterium | reverse complement strand
CCGTGTCCACTTCTGGATCGTCTGTGACCACAACTTCCTCCTCAGCGGATTCCATTGTGTTCACGAGTGCACCACTTGGCGCGGCAGGACTCGCCGAGGCCGTCGAGGCCGCCCCCTTGGCGGTAGTCGACGAAACCGAGGATTTCGGGTTCGCTGTGCCAGCATCGCCAGCTTGTGTGCGCCCACGAGACTGCTTCGGCGTTGTGGCATCAACTGCAACACCTCCGATACCGAACAACGCCGGACGTAGACCCAACCCAGATCGAGCCAAGAGCGCCGTTGCCGGTCGAAGGAAGAAGTAGGCCATCACCAGGTCGAGAATCGTCGATAGGGCCAAGTAGAAGGCGAAGCCCTTCACTGGACCAACCGACAGTACGTAGAGCACCGTTGCGCCAATGAGCGAGGAGAAGTCGGCTTTGGCAATAGTGCCGTATGCATCGGTGAAGCTCTTCCCGACGGTGGTGCGCAAGGTACGGCCGGCTCGAACATCTTCTTTGAGGTTCTCGAAATACACCACGCTTGAGTCAAGCGACACCCCGATCGACACAATGATGCCCACGATGCCCGCAAGGGTGAGTGTCAGGCCTTGCCACTCACCAAAGGCACGAATAATCGACGCCAGCAGTGCGCTTGAACACAACAACGATCCAACAGTGAGCAAGCCGAGCAGGCGGTAATAGGCGATCAAGAACAGCACGACGAGTCCAAGACCCACTGCCCCAGCGATCAGGCCAGCTCGGAGTGCCCCATCGCCAAGGGTTGCCGACACCGTCTGAACTTGCTGCGGCTCAAGCTCGATGGGCAATGAGCCGTACCGCAGGGCCAGTGCGGAGTCTTTGGCCTCAGCTTCAGTGAAGGTGCCCGAGATCACAATCTGATCTCGTTGGAATGACGACTCGTTGATCGTTGGAGCAGTCAGTACCACCCCGTCGAGCACGACTGCGAGCGCACCGAAGCCGCCGTTTCCTTGCGCCGGGCATACCGCCGAGGCAGGGTTGCACTGCGCTGCGGCAGCGTTGAAAAGATCGATGCCATCTGCTCCGTCCTTGAAGGTCGGATTGACAGTCCATTGGCCATT
>DORQ01000350.1:8666-12583 GCA_003514205.1 Acidimicrobiaceae bacterium | reverse complement strand
GGCTTGTCGTCCGCGCTCTTGGTGATATCGGACTTTGCGGCAGCAACGGATTTCTCAAGTTGATACAGAGTTGCAAAGTCTTCATCGCGGATCTGAATTCCGTATTGGTTGAGCGGCGCCGGAATCGTGGTGGTCGTTGGGCCTGAGGATCCGGTGGCTCCCGACTCTCCTGTTGCCCCTGACTCCCCGGTAGTTCCGCTCGGACCGGTGGAGGTGACTGCGGCGGCTGTAGTGGTTGTCGGCGCGTCTTGCTGGGGCCGTGCCGGAGTCTTTGCAGAACTACGCCCGCCAGTGCCCTCACCAGAGGCCGCTGCAGCGGTGGTTTCTGGAGCAGCGGAATCGGTGGGTGCCGTCGCTGCGCCACCAGTGCCTGATGGAACCTCAGCACCTGAGACACCGGTTGCCCCCGTGACCCCAGTGGTATCGAGCGTGATCGGGTTGCCGTTCTCATCAGTGGCTGTTGCCTCAGGTGACGCAGTGAGGGTTTTCGAGGTCTCGTCGGTAAAGACCTGCTCGGCCGTGACTCCCTCGGGCATCTTGAGCTTCTTACGGAGTTTCTTGATCTGCTCAGCTGCGTCCTTCGGTGGTGCAGGCGTTGGCGCCTCAAGCACGGGACGGAATCGAAGCTCAGCGGTTTTGCCCACCAGGTCGAGTACTCGCTTCTGGTTCTTCACTCCAGGGAGCTGCACCACGATTGTGGATCCCTGAAGGGTGATTTCGGGTTCGCCAACGCCGATCCCATTCACGCGAGTCTCAATGATCGATTGCGTCTGCTCAAGTGCTTCAGGCGTGACCTGGGTGGTCTTCTTCCCATTCAAGGTCGGCTGCAGTACTACTGACACGCCGCCTTGCAGATCGAGACCTAGGTTCGGCCGGAAATCGGCCAACTGGGTTGCTAGCAGGGAACCAAATGCCACCACCACTGTGGCGATGAGTGTTCCGACACCATTTTTTCGCATGGAAGAACTTTCTGAACGTTTGTCAGGGAAGAGAGCAATGAAGCCTAGAAGTGCCTGCACCGATCACCGCGGATAGGCCGTTGGACCTATTCGCCAGTGGTACCGTCGGCAGCTTTCGGATCGAGTTGAGCCTTTTGGCCCATACCGAGAAGTCCCTTTTTCGGCGGCTTTGTTGCCGAGGTCGGTTCGGGCGATTCGGCATTGTCATCTGCGAGGATGCGAACCACTGAGGATTTGGAGACTCGAATCACCACATCGGTGTCCACCTCAAGGTGCACCAGATCATCCTCTAGGTGGTTGATCTTGCCGTAAACTCCACTCGCCGTCACCACCTCGGCGCCCTCACGCAACTTGGCAAGCAGTTCAGCAGCCTTTTGCTTCTGCTTTCGCTGCGGGACAATGAACATATACAGGAGGCCCACCATGAGAATCGCGGGCAGAACCAGGCTGGAAGCGCCAGCCTGTTGTTCAGCGGCGAGGAGGGTCTGCGTAGCGAGGAATGAAAAGGCGGTCACGAGGCTGAGAGCCTAGTTCCTCTGCAAGTAGTTCCTCGAACGCGTCTGCCCAGTCACGCCTCGACTGTTGCTATCGACTCCATACCTCGTGGGTTTCTGCCCGGAGATCGGCGAGGGTGCCCTTCGAGATAGCGTGACGAATTCGGTCCATGAAACCGAGCAACCACGCCAGGTTGTGAAGCGAACACAAGGTAGCCGCAGTGGGCTCCGACACGTTCGCCAGGTGCCGGAGATACGCTCGACTGTGTCGCTGGCACACTTCACAAGGGCAGTTGTTGTCGATTGGCTCAGTCGAACGAGCGAACTCTGCTCGTTTGATATTCAGCCTGCCTGAGTCAGTCAGCAGCGTGCCGTGGCGGCCTAAACGAGTCGGCAGCACGCAATCCATCATGTCCACACCCAACGCGACCGCCTCGATGATGCCGATGGGGTCGCCGAGGCCCATGAAGTACCTCGGTTGGCTCGAAGGAAGCTCAGCAACCGCCGCCTCAAGCGCTGGGAGCATGACAGCCCGTGACTCACCAACGGAGAGCCCTCCAATGGCATACCCATCAAAATCGAGCGCCACTGTGCGGCGAGCGGACTCGATTCGTAGGTCGACTTCCGCCCCACCCTGAACAATTCCAAACAATGCCTGGTCTGCGGTGCGTTGGTGTGCTCCGCGGGCGCGTTCGGCCCAGGCGGCTGTTCGTTCCACTGCAGCCGCGATCACCGAACGCTCAGCAGGTAAGGCGCTACACACATCCAGAACCATCTGAATGTCGGCTCCGAGGAGTTCCTGGGTTCGAACTGCACCCTCGGGGGTGAGCTCGTGATAGGAGCCGTCATAGGTGGACTGGAAGCGAACGCCAGCCTCGGAGACCTTTGGGTTCAGTGAGAACACTTGGTATCCACCCGAGTCGGTGAGCATGTGGCCCGACCAGTCTTCAAAAGCGTGAAGCCCCCCGAGGTCGGCGATCAGCTCGGCTCCCGGCTTCAGCATGAGGTGATAGTTATTGCCCAAGATGATTTCAGCGCCCAAACGCTCCATGTCGGAGGTTCGGACCGCACGGACGGTCCCCCGGGTTCCCACAGGCATGAACACCGGCGTGGTGAACGAGCCGCGGGCAGTGCTCACGGTCCCAGTTCGGGCAAGGCCGTCAGTGGCCACAATGTCGAGCTTCAGTTTCATGTTGCCTCAGCAGGTTCAGCAGGTTCAGCAGGTTCAGCAGGTTCAGCAGGTTCAGCAAGTTCAGCAGCTTCAGCAGCTTCAGCAGGTTCGGCCGGTTCAGCAGGTTCGGCCGGTTCGGCCGTTGCAGAGGGTCCGGCCGAGGTTCGGTTCCATCGCTCAATGAGCATTGCATCTCCGAAGGAAAGGAACCGATAGTTGTTCTCGATCGCGTGCTCATACAACGAACGCCACCGTGGGCCGTACAGAGCGTCAATCATCACCAGCAACGAGGACCGCGACAGGTGGAAGTTCGTCAACAGCAGATCCACGAGTTGAAACTGGAATCCGCGGGAAATGAACAGCGCCGTCGATCCAGTGAGCTGTCCGGTCAGCGCGGCCGATTCGAGCGCACGAACGCTAGTGGTACCGAGAGCAACGATTCGACCGCCGCTCCGTCGGGTTCGGTGGATCAGCTCCCAGTTCTCCTCGGTGATTCGATACCGCTCCGAATGCATCTGATGGTCGCCCAGGTCGTCGACCACGATGGGGCGAAAGGTGCCGAGACCGACAATGAGTTCGACCTCAGCGACCTGCACCTGACGTGCTGCCAGATCCGCAAAGACTTCCTCGGTGAAATGCAACCCAGCCGTTGGAGCGGCCGCCGAAGCTGGCCGCTCTGCGAAGATCGTCTGATACCGCGAGTCGTCCTCCAGCCGCAGCGATCCAAGGTAGGGAGGAAGTGGCATCTCGCCGGCTCTCGCCAACGCGTCGTGTAACTCCAGGTCGGTGAGCAGCTCAATTTCCCGGCGACCTTCTCCCAGGTCAGCACCAAAGCGGACGCTCAACTGCGAATCGACCTGCTCCACGGTGCCCGCTTTGAGCTTGGCCGAGGGACGCACTAGCGCCTCCCAATGGTGGGAGTCCACCTCGTCTGGATTTCGGGGCTCCAAGAGAAGGACCTCGGCTGAACCCCCAGAGGCGCGACGAAAGCGGATTCTTGCTGGGAGCACCTTGGTGGTATTGCGCACGAGGCAATCACCAGGACGAAGAAAGCTACTCAACGATGCCACCGTCGAACTCACCCGGCTGAAGCCCTCGATATCCACGAGCAGACGGGCCGCGTCGCGGGGCTCGATCGGCTTGCGAGCGATCAGCTGGTCTGGGAGGAAGTACTCGAATTCTTCGGCACGCACGATCAGCGACTACAGCACGCGAACAGGATCTTCGCCACTTTCAGGTTCGTGTTCCCGCGCTCGATCGGGCGAACCAACCTGGCTGCAACCACACTCGGCG
>DORQ01000350.1:477-8530 GCA_003514205.1 Acidimicrobiaceae bacterium | reverse complement strand
AACCTAGGGCGGGTTGAAACCTAGGGGGAGTCGAAACCTAGGGGGAGTCGAAGAGCGAGGAATTCAGCGCCTGGGCGGCCGGGGGCGGGATCAGCCCCATGTGTCGCCAGGCTGCAGGTGTCGCAACCCTGCCACGTGGAGTGCGCATCAACAGCCCTTGCTGGATCAGGAACGGTTCATACACGTCTTCAACGGTCTCCGTTGGCTCAGCAACAGCGATCGCAAGTGTCGACAACCCAACTGGGCCACCACCGAAAAGCTCACACAGGGCGCTGAGAACTGCTCGGTCGACCTTATCGAGACCAAGCTCATCAACTCCGAACACCTCAAGTCCGCGCGAAGCAACGATGTCGGTAATGAAACCATCGCCAGTTACCTCGGCAAAGTCTCGAACTCGACGTAGTAACCGGTTCGCAATTCGAGGTGTGCCCCGACTTCTTCTCGCAATCTGCAGGGCACCCTCAGATGAAAGTTCTGCCGCAAGAATCGAGGCCGCACGGGAGACGATCATCTCCAGATCCGATACTTCGTAGAACTCCAGGCGGGCAACCAGGCCAAAGCGGTCACGGAGCGGTCCGGTGATCAGCCCCGTCCGAGTTGTGGCCCCGACCAAGGTGAATCGGGGAAGGTCAAGTCGCAAGGATCGCGCGGCTGGCCCCTTTCCCAAGACGATGTCGAGTTGGAAGTCTTCCACCGCGGGATACAGCACCTCTTCAACTGCACGACTGAGGCGATGAATCTCGTCGATGAAGAGCACATCACCTTCACCAAGCTTGGTCAGAATCGCCGCGAGGTCGCCGGCGCGTTCGAGGGTGGGACCACTGGTGATGTGTAACTGAACGCCCATTTCGTTCGCGACAATTCCCGCGAGAGTGGTCTTTCCGAGTCCGGGTGGGCCACCAAAGAGCAGGTGGTCAGCCGCCTGTCCTCGACGCCGAGCAGCCTCCAAAATGATGTGGAGCCGTTCCTTCAGCTCAGCTTGGCCAACGAACTCTTCAAGATCACGAGGACGCAGGCTGCCGGCCTCCAGGGCTGCCTCAGAGGGCGCAGCCGGGCTGAACGCGCCATCCTCGAAGGCTTCCTCTTCTGTGGCGAAGGGGGTCAGGATCTCATTTCGCATACCAGCGTCCCTTCGGAAACTCGCGTTCTGTGCACATCGTGGGCCGATGGATTCGATGGGCACTCACTATCGACCCGCCAATCGCTGCAAGGCGACTCTCAGAAGCACGCTTGAATCCTCCTCCGCCGGATCACAGCCCTTCAGCGCGACTGCAACCTCATCGGTGGTGTACCCAAGGGAGACTAATGCTTCCCGTACGTCTGCCAACGCTCCGCCCCCGAGAGCGGACCCATCGCCCACCGAGACCACATCGCCGAGATCTACCGCCGAGGTGTCGAGCCGGGACTTCAACTCAACAAGCAACCGTTGCGCCGTCTTTTTTCCAACCCCTGGAACCAGACACAGCGCTGCAAGATCATCAGCAGCCACTGCGAGTCGCAATCGGGAAGGATCGTGCGTGCCGAGGATCGCCATGCCCAATGACGGCCCGACACCGTGAGTGCCGATGAGCAACTCAAAGGTGTCGCGCTCCTCCCGGTTGGAGAATCCATACAGGGTCTGGGCATCCTCTCGAATGTGGTGATGAACCCAAACAAAGCACTCAGCACCTATGGGGCCGAGGGATGCGGCTGTGAATGGGGTCACCACGAGGCGATACCCGAGGCCGGCCACCTCGATGGTGACTTCAGCAGCAACTCGATCCAGAAGCGATCCGCGAAGTGACCCGATCATTGCGCCGCGCTCCCTGCCGCCAGCGTGGCTAGGGGCCCCTGGTAGGCAACGTGGCACAAGGCAACTGCAGCGGCATCGGCAGCATCGGCAGGCTGGGGTGCCACCTCGAATCCCAGAATTCGCCTGACCATTTCCTGCATCTGCGCCTTGTCGGCGCTGCCATATCCACCCACGACTTGTTTGACCTGATTCGGGGAGTACTCCACAACCTCGCAACCATGCCGAGCAGCGCTGGCCATCACGATGCCCGAGGCCTGACCAACGCTCATCGCGGTTCGGACATTCACCTGAAAAAGGACACGCTCGAGGGCAACCGCCTGGGGGCGAAACTCTTCAAGGAGCGCTTCAATGTCAGTCAAGATCATGCCGAGCCGGCGTGCAGTTGGCTCAGACGGAGGTGTCGCGAGCACTCCGAGGGCCACGGCTTCGGCTTTCTGCCGAGCCTGGACCCGCAGCACGCAATAGCCGCAACGCGAGAGCCCAGGGTCGATACCTAATACGAACACGCGTACGAGCCTAGCTCGTCACTCGCGTCTCATCTGCCATACCCAGAATCCAGTCAGGATTCTGTTGCCCTCAAGGAATCTCTGCGGTGTTCTCAGGTCCGCTGATGTGGCGGCCGATACCTCTCCCATGGATCTCACAGTGCACCTTGACGCGGTCTCACATCGCTTTGGCGAGGTACAAGCCCTCGACGAACTCTGCTTCTCTGCCCCAACAGCAAAGATCACCGTGTTGCTTGGCCCCAACGGTGCCGGAAAGACCACCACGATTCGCGCGATCACCGGAGCGATTGCTCCCCTGCACGGCACGGTCCGAACCTTCGGTCTCGACCCAGCACCAGAATCAAACAATGTCCGAATTCGCTGCGGTGTGGTGTCGGCAAAGCCAGCGCTGTACGACCGACTGAGCGGCCACGACAACCTGCTGTACTCCGCTCAGCTGTATGAGGTCGACCCCGACGTCACTGAGGCTCGGATCATTGAGTGCGCTACCCGCTTTGGAATCCAGGACGCGTTGGAGCACCAAGTTGGTGGCTATTCCACGGGAATGAAGACCCGGTTGGCGTTGTCGCGATCGCTTCTTCACGATCCCGACCTGCTCCTGTTCGATGAACCCACCTCTGGCCTCGACCCCGAAAGCTCTCAAGCAGTGCTCGACCTCATCCGTGAACTCACGAACGAGGGCAAGACCGTGGTCATGTGCACCCACCTGCTCTCAGAGGCAGAGGGCCTCGCCGATCACGTCGTCATCATGGAATCTGGACGATCGTTGGTAGAAGGCGAATCTGAGGCCCTCATGAAGAAGTTCTGGCCAACGCCAACCTTCCGAATTGCGGCGACGGTTCCCGACCAGCTCGATCGCTTGGTTCATCTTCCCGGTGTGCTTGGGATCAACCGACTCGAGGATGCTCAGGTCTTCGTCGATCATCTCGGCAGAATCCCGGCCCTCGTTGCCCACCTCGCCGCTGATGGGGTTCAGATCACCAGGGTTGAGCCACATGAGCCAACGCTCGAGGACCTGTACTTCGCAGCGCGCACAGGCGCTGGTCTGCTCGATAACCCGCTGCATCCCCACAGCGCCACCCAATTCCAGCCAGGTGGATCCGAAGTAGCCACACATCCAACCACGACCGTAGGAGCGAACTCATGAACTGGCGTCGAATGTGGATCGTTGCCCAAACCGACCTGAAGCAACTGATCCAGGCACGCGACTACTGGATTCCCATGGCCGCACTCGGGGCAATGTTCTTCTTGATCGTTCCTGCGATACTGCTGCTCACCATCACCCAGATCGGCGATGTCGAGATGGTCTCGCAAATCAGCAAGACCCTCAAGGTGCTGCCTCAGGCAGCACAAGCTCAGATCCAAGGGTCAGACCCTGCAGGCCGAACCGCTTACGCACTCGCAGTGTTTCTGTTTGCGCCGGTTGCTGTTGTGGTGCCACTGACGATCTCCACCGCGGTTGGCGCCTCGACCATTGTGGGCGAACGCGAACGAGGAACTGGAGAGTTCCTCGCCCACTCCCCCGCCACTGCACGTGAGATCTACTTCGGCAAACTTGCGGCAAGCCTGATCCCGGGATACTTCACGACAATCGTCGGATTCGGCGCCTACTCGCTGCTCGTGAACCTCGTCGTTGGCCCATCAGTTGGCGGATGGTTCTTCCCCACCCCGAACTGGTGGCTCATGGTGTTGTGGGTGATACCGCCCTTCTTGGCAATCACCCTATCTATCGTCCTCCGCCTCTCGGCCAAGGTGAAGTCCACAGCGGCCGCTTCCCAAGCCTCCGGGCTGGTTTCGCTTCCCGTCATCATGATTGCCTACTCCCAGTCCACCGGCGCGCTTTTCGGCGGACTGATCGTTGGTGCAATCATCGGCGCAGTGGCCTGGACCATCGCTGCGCTGAGCTTGAGTCGTGGTTTCCGATCGGTGACCCGCGCCCGGCTCTTGGGCGTGGCAAACGAGGTCTAGGCCACATCACCCGCGATTCACCCGATTTCACGTCGCCGGAAATCCAGCACGGCGATCCTGGACCTGGGGAGCTACCTACGCGTTGTCGAGGAGCACCAGCAGCTCAGCGAGTGGCTTGAACCCCGTCCCGGACCCGACGCTACGTTGCACATAGTTGATGGTTCCTTCAGCGTTGACCAGAATGGTTGACCGCCGATAGTGGCCGAGGAGTCCGAGCACACCAAATGCCGCTCCAAGGGCGAGATCAACATCGCACAGCATTGGGAATCGAAAGCCACCATGTTGGTCTGCAAACTCCCGATGACTCTCAGAGCCCTGCGGGCTGCTGGTGACGAGGTTCGCTCCCCGATCGAGCAGTTGCTGGATTCCTGCGGTGTGCTCAATGAGCTGCTGCGTGCACACTGGTGAGTTGTCAGCTGGGTAGAAGACCAACAGCAGCGGCGATCCTACAAACTCCTCAGAGCAATAGCGACGGGCCTCGCCAGTTGTGCCATCGACTCCCGCGCATTCCCAGGTTGGGGCTGGATCGCCGACACGCAGTGAAACCGCTGGCTGGAGAGACGCTGCCGGTGCAGACCCTGCACCATTGGTTTCGCCGCCAGAACTACTCACTGAGTGCAGCCATCACTTCGTCAGAGATGTCCGCATTCGCGTAGACCTCCTGAACATCATCATGATCATCGAGCGCATCGAGCACCTTGAGCACCGCACGAGCTGTGTCGAGGGAATCGATCGCGACAGTGGTGGAGGGAACCATGGTCAGATCCGAGGAGCTGACGACAATACCCGCGGCCTCAATCGCAGTTCTCACTTCGTGAGTCGATGCTGCCTCGCAATAGACGTGCCATTCATCGCCAGTCGATGAGATATCTTCCGCTCCAGCATCAAGTGCAACCAGCATGAGGTCGTCCTCAGCCACCGAACCGGGAACTACAACAATTCCCTTGCGTTCAAATTGCCAGGACACTGCGCCGGGTTCGGCCATCGAACCGCCGTTTTTCGAGAATGTGGAACGCATCTCCGGACCGGTGCGATTGCGATTGTCAGTCAGCGCTTCTACGTACACCGCAACGCCGCCGGGGGCATAGCCCTCGTATGCAACTTCCTGATACTCAACTCCCTCAAGCTCGCCAGTTCCCCGCTTGACTGCTCGTTCGATGGTGTCAAGTGGCACCGACGCCTCGCGGGCCTTTTGAAACATGGTTCGTAGCGTTGGATTGGAGTCGCGGTCTCCGCCACCGGTCCGCGCTGCAACCTCAACCTGTTTGATGAGCTTGGCAAACTGCTTGCCGCGGGCCTTATCGGCAGCGCCTTTTTTGTGCTTGATGGTTGCCCATTTGGAATGCCCTGACATGGCGTTCTCCAACCTTGTGAAAGTGACGAATCAGTTTTTGGCGATCATCGCCAGAAACAGCTGATGAACCCGGGTATCGGTGGCGAGCTCCGGGTGAAAGCTTGCTGCCATCTTTGCACCCGAACGAACCAGGACTGGAAAATCCTCGAATTCCGCAAGAATCTCCACTGTTGGTCCGACGCGTTCAAATCGAGGAGCTCGAATGAATACAGCGTGGAACGGCGCACCGTGCCGACTCACTTCGCCCGCCCCAGAGCCACCAACTCCAGTAGAGGATCCTGGCAGTTCGGCCTCCAAGGGTGACCCGAACGCAGATGCTGCCAGGGTGATCTCGCATTCCATGGAGGCAATCTGACGCCCGTACCCGTTTCGCCGGACCTCAAGATCAAGAACCCCAAAACCGTGCTGGTCTGCGCGGCCATCGAGAATTTTCGACGCCATCAGAATTGCCCCGGCACAGGTTCCAAATGTTGGCAACCCGTTCCTGATGAGCTCGCCGATTGGTTCATACAACTCTGACACGACCAACATTCGTGACATCGTCGTGGATTCACCACCAGGCAGGATCAGTGCGTCGATCCCCGAGAGATCCGCCGGCTGGCGGATCAGGCTCGTGGCACAACCGAGTTCGGCGAGCATACGTTGGTGCGCGTGAAACGCCCCCTGAAGGGCAAGCACGCCAATGTTGAGCGAGGGAATGGGCTACCAGCCCCGATCGGCGAAGGTTTGCTCAAGACCAGCAATTTCCAGCCCAGCCATTGACTTACCCAGACCTCGAGAAACCTTGACGAGAACACTGGGATCGGCGAAGTTCGTTGTCGCCTCCACCACCGCCTTAGCCATCAAGGAGGGGTTCTCACTTTTGAAGATGCCAGAGCCTACGAACACCGCTTGAGCCCCAAGCTGCATCACCAATGAGGCGTCGGCCGGCGTTGCGATTCCGCCAGCGCAGAACATGGGCACGGGGAGCTCACCGGTATCGTGAATCTCCTGCACCAATCCAAGGGGGGCCTGCAACTGCTTGGCCCATTCAAACAGCTCCGCAGAATCGGCCTGGGTGATCTTGGCAATATCGCCCAAGATCGAGCGAAGGTGACGAACTGCTTCCACAATGTTGCCGGTCCCTGCCTCGCCCTTTGAGCGAATCATGCATGCGCCCTCGGAGATGCGTCGGAGCGCCTCTCCAAGATTGGTCGCGCCGCACACGAACGGAACCTCAAATGCCCACTTGTCAATGTGGTGCCGCTCATCGGCGGGGGTCAACACTTCAGACTCGTCGATGTAGTCCACCTCAAGGCTTTGCAGAATCTGCGCCTCAGCGAAATGACCAATCCGCGCTTTCGCCATCACTGGAATGGTCACGGCAGCCTGGATACCTTCGATCATCTCTGGGTCACTCATCCGCGCCACGCCGCCGTCGCGACGAATATCCGAGGGGACTCGCTCAAGCGCCATGACAGCACAGGCTCCAGCGTCCTCGGCGATCTTGGCTTGCTCAGCATCGACGACGTCCATAATGACGCCGCCTTTCAACATCTCTGCGAGGCCTCGCTTCACCGCCACGGTGGCGCGGGTCTGCTGGGAGGAAGCGATTTCAGTCATCGGGCCAGCATAATCGGGAGGCCGGGCCTGACCGGAATCGATAATGAGTCGTCCGAGGAAGGAACGGCTTTTCGCCTATTTCGAGCTGTTGAGGATAGCAACCGCGTCGGTGGAGAGAACTTGAACCGTGGAGCCGCTCGTCAACTCCACCCAGGTTCGGCCAGGAGTGAGCCGAATTGGTTGCCCATCAGCACCGGTCAGCGTGAGCCGATCTGAGATCGACTTCCTCGACCAAGTTCCGTTGATGATCGTTCCACCCGTGCACACTGCAACGCGGCCAGAGCCGACCGTGACCGCTGTTGGGGTCTTCGACCCACCAGAGTAGGTGGTCTCAAGAATCACAACATTGGCCGCTGTAACTTGACCCAACGTCTCGTCGTTGTGGCGTCGGTTGTATTGCCACCGCTTCCAGCCTGCCTCGCTGTCCCACGCCCAGGCACTTGGGGTGTCACCCACCGAGAGCTTCACCCCTGCAATCGGCAGGGCACCCGTGTTGCTCGCTCCTGGAGCCAGATACTCGAACTGCGCAGGCGGAACTCCTTGGTCTGCAGTGGCGTAGCCGTAAAGGGTCGCTGATGAGGTGTACAGGTTGTGCGGCGCGCCCCGATCGGAACGTCGGCGATAGTCAGAGTTCTTGACTCGATCCCAGTTCACATTGTGAATCCATGGCGAACTCAAGACCTCAGACACCACGCCATCGTTGGCCCCTGACCAGCCAAACAAGGGCTGTCCAAGCAGTGCCAGGATATTCGGATCGCTGTACCGTGCTGAACGGACCGGCCCGAGCACCTCGGCGTCGTTGGAGTGCAGGACCACCATCAACCGGCTGAT
>DORQ01000350.1:0-223 GCA_003514205.1 Acidimicrobiaceae bacterium | reverse complement strand
GCGGCGTCCACGCCAAGCCCGGTCAGCGGCGCAACTGCAACTGGAACCGGAATCGTTGTGGTGGTGGTCGTGGTCGAAGTCGTTGAGGTGGTGCTGGTTGTGGTGGTGGTCGCCGCGACTCGTTTCGCGGCCTTCGCGTCGTTCGAGCAGGCCGGCAGAGCCAGCAGCGCTCCAGCCGCTGCTGCGTGAAGAACATACCGACCAGCGGGGGACCTGGAAATGC
>DORQ01000075.1:7109-7655 GCA_003514205.1 Acidimicrobiaceae bacterium | reverse complement strand
TCAGGCAGCATCGATCGATGACGTAACCGTGCGCTCCCTATGTGCAGCGGCGGGCGTGTCCTCCAGCACGTTCTACCGGTTGTTCCGCGATCGCGATAGCTATCTGGGCGAGCTGCACGTCATGCTTCTCGGAGAGGCAGCGATCGAGGGATCGGCGCTGCTGGAACAGGTGAACACCCGAGTCGACTCGCTGGCTCAATGGATCTCTCTTGCTGTTTCGGCCGCTCAGGACTTTGCGGCGGAGTCTCTTTGGTTCGTTCCCCGATTCGCTCCGCTTCGTCGAAGGGATCCATTTCACTCGCGTCTTCAGTCGGAGGCCAGGGCTGCGTTGGTCGCGCGTGCCTTTGATGTCTTGGCAGAGCGGATCGGCACCGATGACCCTGAAGGACGACGCCGCGCTGAGGTAGCAGTATGGGTGGTTGGAGTGACAATCGTGAGAGGCGCAGCTGCCCGCGCACCGCTGCATGGAAGCGAGCCGGAGGACCGTCGCCTTGTTGGATCGGTGATCTCCAGAATGCTTGCGGGTTACCTGGAACCGCAGCGACC
>DORQ01000075.1:0-6969 GCA_003514205.1 Acidimicrobiaceae bacterium | reverse complement strand
ACGGCGGTGCCACTTCTTGAAATCCCAATCCTGCCAGGAGCTCGAACAGGCGACTCTTCGATGAGGACACTCATTCTTGATGCAGCGGAACGACTGTTGGGGTCGCGAGACATGGCCGATTTGAGCACCCTTGAGATTGCCTTCGAGGCTGAAGTTGCGCCGACCACCGTGCACAATGTGTTCGGCTCAAAGACCTCGCTCTTCGAGTGTCTTTTGCAACGAGGCCTCGACGATATGTCGGCGGTGGCCCAAGCAGTGCTGGAGGAGACTGCCGTTGGGAGTTATGAGCGGCCCGACGATGTGGTTGCCTTTGCTTCATCGATGTATTCGATCCTGGCGGCAGCAATTTCGCAGCGTCTGCACTTTCTGGCTGCCTTCGAGATTCCCGAACGAGTGTCCGTAGAGGCTTCCGAGTTCCTGCTCTCCTTTCAAGACCAGCTGGTGAAGCGCGCCATCTCCCTGGCGCCGCCATGGGTAGTGGAAGTCGGTGACCTCGATGCAGCGTTCATTGCGGCAGTGATCTGCAAAGAGGTCCTCCAGGTTGCATTCTGGGGACCTACTCCTTTCGGTATCCAGCAAGGTTGGACTCAACCAGCGCTGATCCGGGAGTTGGCATTGCTGACCGCATCAGCAGCCCTGTACGAGACCCCCACGCGCTAGCGAGACAAATACGTTTTGTGGGGTGCGCGTTCCGTTTTCGCTCTCTATGTTGTGTTCATGACCCTTCGGTAAGCGGTGGGTCAAGGAGGGACAACACATGAGCAACCGGCACGGAAACTCGCGGTCAAGGCGCGCTCGACGCGTCATCGTGGTCGGAATCACGGCGCTTGCCTCGCTTGCAAGCGCCTGCACTCCCGCAGTGACACCCGATGGGAAAGACCCCGAGATCGAGGCACTGCTGGAGGATCCACAGTTCCGAGCGCAACTCGGTGACACCGAGCAGGAACGCGAGGTGATCGTTGCCGACATCCGTAAGTTCCTTGACGAATGGGACGCGTGGGGAATGGACCCCGCGGAACTCGAACGAGTCGCCATGAAGAAGGTCGACTACGAACGCGAGCGTGCCGCAGCTGAGGAGCGCGACAGTGCCCAACTCGAAGCACAAGCTCGAAAGGAACGCGAGCGGCTCAACGCACTACAGAACGGGCCAACCATCGACGAGATAGCAGCGGGTGACACCGAACGAACCGAGGACTATGACTACGGAGCGACTCGGGAGCACTGGGGGACTGTGCAAGGGTTCGCGGAGTCGATGCAAACCCTCAGCGATCGGCGCGCCGACACTGAGGTTCGCGTCCGGAAGATGATCGAGCAGTTGAGTGCATCTGGTGAACTCGAACGCGTCGATCAGATCCCAGGCTATGTTCCCTCCGAGGGAGAGGGCGACCCCATGTATGGCTCGGTCTGGGCGGAAGCGCGCAAGGAGCGCGGTCCAGCCACTGGTGCATGTAAGGACCGTGAGGGCAACCGTGCCGCTCCGAGCCCGGCCTCGTTACGGCCGGGCAGCATGTACTCACCGCATCAGAACACCTTCGCTGGCTCCAACGGAACACCGACCCATGTTGGCCAACTGAAGACCACGACGCTGGGGGGCAAGAAGCACTTCATCGTCGAAGGCCACCTTGGTGATCTCGACGTGTTTGGCTTCACTCCCGGCGTGAGCATCAACACCGTCGCTCAGGCGTGGATCACCGTGCACACTCCCACCTCCCTGACCACGGACTACTACGGCCTCGGCCCGTTCTATCAAATGTGGGTGCCAGGAACACCGATCCTCTCAGGCCAAGTGCAGATTCTGTGCTACACCGATGACTTCCCATTGGCCACTGGCGCTCCAATCCGGCGGGCCATGTTCCGAGCCTTCATACCAATGGACCCTGAGGGTGTCTTGCTCACCGAGCCAGGATTTCAGGTCAAGGCAGCTGTTTCGGACATTAGCTGGGACCCAGCGTTCTTCTTCGGCGCTGACATGCGAACCGTGTACCTCGGCAAGCAGCCGCTCGGCTACAACCAGACGTTCACCAACGGCGGCTTCGGCGTGAATATGGGTCGGGGTGTGGTCGTGAATGACAATGCCGCTACGAACGATGACCTGGAGAGCGCGATCCGCGGGCCAGTTCAAACGAAGTTGACTGAGGTGCTGTCTGGTCTGGACGACACGAGCTGGTGGGTACTCGGCAAGAAGAACGCTGGGTCCAATTGGGGCTGGTTCGGGTTCCACATCAACAACTCAGCGCCGAACACTCCCAACGTCGACATTGACTGGTCCCCAACGACGGTTGGTGGGGCCCAAGATGATGAGTACCGACTGAAGGGTTCATTGTCGATGACTGACTGGCTCGTCGAGGGCTACGTCAGTCTTCCGTGGGCGGCGTTCGGTCTCGTACCCTGCTACTTCCGGATGAAGATTGACCTGTCCGCCTCGGTGTACGCGTCGGTAGATATCCACGACACAGCTCGAACTGTGTTGCAGCCAGATATCGAGATTGGGCCAATTGGGATCGGGGTGCACAACCTCTTTGCAAGTCCAGTTCCGCTTGGCTGCAACTCCATCTACCTGTTCAAGTTCGTCGATTCCTGGGACGACAAGCTGAACGAGCTGCTACCGCTCGTCAACCAAGTATTGGCCAACAAACTGCAGGTTCAGCCGAACATCGGCAACGTAGTACCGCCGACAGTGCCTGTGGGCGGAGGCCAGATCATGAACACGCTCTTCGCCGGCTGGAACGACACCTGTGCTCCATACGCCTGCAATGGATCCCACGCCGGAGACATGGCGATGAACTGGGCTGGGCTGGAGGCAACAGGGGACATTCGCTTCACGGATACGAAGTCGGCGTTGGCTGCGAGACGGTTCCCAGCCTCGTATTCACCGACCACGGCTGGTACCGCGAACGATCGGGTACGGTCGCATTTCGGTCCTCAGAACGAGATCACCGACTTCGGGGCCTGGGTGAACCCGGCGGTGCTCAACCAGGCGTTGAGAGTCATCGCAGAGCAAGGGCGCCTTGATCTGAACCTTGATGCGAGCACTCCCGGTCTGGCGAAATCGCCGCCGATCTACTTGAGCACCCCGATAGCTGCTGACAAGCCCCTTGGTGTGTTCGTGCCCCATATCGAGATCGACCCTGCCGGACCAAACCTGTTTGCGGTTGATGTGTTCGCGGCAGTGGGTGTGAACTTCGACCCGCTGACACGCAAGCTGGTGCCCTCGACGATTGCCCCGAGCGATCCGGCACTCGGGATCGCGATGTGGACCCTGAGCTGCGACGGCACCGTCTGGGCCTTGTGTAACGGGATCCCAGCAATTGTCTCCGGAGCAGCGAACTGGGCGGCAAACACGCTTCTCAACCCGCTTCTTCAGAATTCCATCGGCCAGATCACCATCCCTCAAACGGGCTCCTTCTCCCTCTCGGGCGTCAAGATTGTGAATGAGGACGGCCACCTCGGACTCCGCGCCAGTGTTGGAGCCACTGAGCTTCGAGCATGGGGCGGCATCAACGCCTCGACCTACAGCTTCGACACTTACCACGAGGGCTTCCCCGGAGCCGGACCAGTGACCTACTCGTGGCAGATCAAAGACAACGTGTCCGGGTTGACCATCTTGACTGCGACGGGCACCCAGCATCAGTACTCCGGGTTGTCGACTGCGGCGTTGACTACCTTGAACATTCCAATCGGGCCGGATGTGAAATCGGCGACAGCCACAGTCACAGCTACTCGCGGTGGGGTGTCCAAGACGGCGACCTACACCAACACGATCTTCCTGTAGGTCTCACAGGACTCGCTGATGAGGTAGCACCTCTGTTGCACTGCTGTGCTCCACCCATGGTGGGTGGGGTGCAGCGGTGCTGCGGAGCCATTGGTTGTGTGCACAGGTGGCTCACATTTGGTCTACGAAGAAGGCAGCCAAGCACCCTCCGCCTGCAATACAGTCGATGACGTGATGACCACGATGTGCGAGATCGATGTTGAGCTGGGTTTCACGCCCGAATCACACGCAATTGATGACCCGCAGCATCGGGGTTTGCGGCGGGCAGGTCCACGGTCGGGGGCGCCGTATGGGGCTGACGGCATCGAGACTCATCGATGCAGGGCGACCGACGACACCCAAACAGGTGTGTGCGAGCACAGCCTGACCAATGCCGGATTCGACGTGGTGGACCTTTCCGGGTTCGACACCTTGCAGAGCACCTTCGAAGCCATCCGCGCCGCGGGACGAATCTCTGACGCTGATGCCGCGATCATTCGGACCGAGTTGAACGGCGCAGTGCTTCCCCTCTCTGGTGATCAGAGCGCACAGGTACTCCACATTGCCGAGGAGGGTCTCATCATGCGTTGCGCTGGTCCGAACCGACTCTCCGTTGTCGGAGGATCGCGAGGAATGAACGATCACGGTCCCGCAACAGCGGTCCACGCGGACCAGGACGTGTACGGCACACCGCTCCTACAAGTAATGGGTGGCCGCGCGCCCGAACTGCTCGTGCACGATTCGCCCGATGGCAACAATCATGACTCCAACCTGATGCTGGTGAATCTGTGGATCCCTCTGCACCAGATCACCCAGCCGCTGGTGTTGGCTGACGGGCGAAGCATTGATCGCAGGCGTCACCAGCTTCGGTATGGCCTCGCCACGGATTCCTTTCTCGACCGCGACGACGACCAGGTCATCAACGACATCTGGAAGTTTCTGTATGACCCGGCACAGCGTTGGACCCTCCACTCAGAGATGGATCACCGCAGTGCCTACCTCTTCAATACGTGCAGCACCCCTCATGGAGCGGGCAACCTGGCGGGCGAGGACGTGGCTGAAGTTTGCTACCGGTTGTTGGAATCAGCCGAACAAGCACTTGAGGCTGGCGATGTGGGAGCGCTGACAGAGCTGTTGAACACTGCTGCCCTTCCGCAGCTTCCTGCTCACGGCACTCCAGCACTGCGATCAGCCATCGAGGCCATGCTCGACCTCCTCGCTGCTGCTGCTGCCCCTGTCGCAACCGCTGCGCATCAGCACGGCGATTTCGACGCAGCAGAGTGGTTGCGATCTGCGCGAGCGGCTCGCCGAACGGTTGTCCGCATGTCGTTGGAACTGAGGCTCGTTGTCTCAATCCGCTGAGGTGCGACCCAGCTGCTGGTCGAATCCGTCACAGCGGATACAGCAACACTGCTTCTCTGGCCCTAGGTGGTCGGAATGCAGGCCGCCGAAAGCAGGCCGAGCGCTGCACAGACGGACTGTGGGCTCAGCAGCCACGTCGCCTCGCCGCTGCTGTCCTTCGCAGCTCGATGAAGGTCAACATAGATCGTTGTGATCAAGTCTGGGGTTCCCAGGTTGACCTCAGCGAGCAGAGTGTTTTCGTCGATTCGGTAAACGGTCCTTGGAGTAGCTGTGAGTTTGGGAAGTATCGACGCGAGCGGCGCTGAGGAAGCTCGGCTGAGCGCATCGGCCAGCACTGCCTCTGCCTCTGCGGTGGTGTCTCCCAGAGCGGGAATCGCGAGTTCGGGATCCGTGTTGAGGTTCTCACCAGCCTTCAGTGCGTTGAGGGCCACCGTTGTTGCGTCCGCCACAATGGCCAGATCCGCTTCGTTGCTGGGTGTGCTGACGAGATTAAGAGGGTACAGACCACAGTCTGGATGGCGCTGATCGGTAGGGGGTTGAGACTGAGAAAACACTCGCGCTGTGTCGGTGGCCGCAATGGGCCGACCAGTCGTCGAACGTAGCGGTATCGGAAGGATTCGGGTGAGGTCAACAGTCTCAGCCTCGTCAACTCTGCTGCGCACCACAACGGAAACGCCGTGAGCGGTGCCTGTGGTGAGGTCGGCGCCTTCGAAACCGGGAGTGCTGATGTGTTCCCCCTCCTCGAGTCCTGTCACCACGTACACATCGAACGGATCATCTGGAGGTGTTTGCCAGCTTCCGTCGGAACGGTTGAAGGGGGAGCCAGCAGCGTCCTCATACGCCACGACTCGGTTGGCATACTCGGCGTATCTGCCGCTCCAAGAGGTGCCATCTGCTCTGGCAATGGTCACAGAAATGGTTCCTGCGATCAAGCACTGCTGCGCGTTGTCGAGGATGGGAAGTGGGAAGCGGCTGGTGTCCAAGTCCGAAGTGGTCAAACGGCCTGGCACTCCTGGCCGGGCGACCCGCTGAACCGTCAACGTCAATGGTCCAGGTGTTGTCACCTCCCAGGTCGCTGGGATTTCCTGCGCAGCTGGGGTGGCGGGTCGATCACGGCGAGTCGATACCTGACGGGTCGACGATGACGGCCACGCCACGACACTGACGATCGAGGCTGCAACCACGAGCGCACCAGCTACCGACACCCGGCGACGTCGGAGGTCCCGTCGTTCCCGCTGGTGGAGCCGGCCATGGATCTCTTCGACATCTGGATCCACGGCGACCCGGTCTGCCGCAGCCTCGAGGCGGTCTCGTAACCAAGCCTCGGCTTCGGTGTTGTCACCTGGTTGGTTTGCGTCTTGAGAAGGCTCGGGCATGTGGTCGTTCACTGGTCGATGGCCTTTCGTAGATCGGCGAGCGCGCGGTGATGAAGCGACGCGACAGAGCCTCGCCGGATGCCAAGGAGATCGGCGATTTCACTCTCGGGTAGATCGCTCCAGTATCGGAGTACAAGCACAGCACGTTGCCGAGGTGTCAACCGGGCAAGAGCGTCGTCGATTTCGTTCGCTCCGAGTTCGGCTGGTTCAGCCGGCACTACTGGGTGGCGGCGGCGGGTAGCCACGCGCCGGAAGTGAGATCGGCACGCGTTGGTGACAGCACGGCGCGCGTAGTGGTCTGGTTGATCGATACGTTCCCATTGACGAAGAACTCCGACGAGCGTCTCTTGGACAATGTCGAGTGCAATCTCTTGGGAGCCAACCATGAGCCGTGCGAACTCGACCAGCTCAAGAAAGCGGATCGCATACCACTCCTCGAAAGAGGGTCGAACCGGAGCTCCACGCTGCGCGGCGATGTCA
>DORQ01000020.1:4295-7997 GCA_003514205.1 Acidimicrobiaceae bacterium | reverse complement strand
ATCCGGCTACGACTTGACCGGGGCGCTTGTCGGCTCGGAGGGAACGCTCGACAGGGTCCGTCGTGTTGAACCCGGAATACTCGCCCACAAAGGCTGACCTCGTCATCGGAGTACTTCACGTCGGCCAGCGGTTGTAGATGCGCTGTGATGCCGAGTTCTTCCTTGAGTTCGCGAGCGGCTGCGTGTTCCCAGGTCTCTCCCGGAGCGCACACTCCACCGGCAGCGATGTCCCACCGTCCCGGCCACAGATCCTTCAAGTCACTGCGCTGGTGAACGAGCAACTCATTGGCGGAATTCGTCACCACAACGAACACCGCTCGGTGCCGCAGTCTGTTCAGTCTCATTTCAGCTCGGCTGACAGTCCTGATTGGTGTGCCGGCCTCGTCGACCACTTCCACCAATTCGACCGCCACCGAAGACGGATCTTCAATCATCGAAATTGTGGCGTTAAACCGAACTCAGCGAGTTCGACTGGCCGCCGTTCGGCGATCGAGAGCTGCGCCGCGGCGCCCATCGCAACCGACCACACACCGTCAAGAACGGGAACCTCAGCGGGTAGGCCGGTTCGGACACACTCAGCGAACCGTTCGTGCTCGAGAAAGGAAGCACCGTGGTGGAAGCCTTCATAGGCAACTGATGGCAGAAGGGGTGCGGGGACTTCAACCTGGCCGGGTTCGTGCCGCTTGCCCCACCACACCACATCGCCAGGAACCGTGGTCTCGCACTTCGCCGATGAACCGGTCACCGTGATCTCTTGTTCGAACCGTCCGCCTTCGGCGAACATGCACAGGTCGAGATGTCCACGAACTCCATTTGCGAACTCAACGATCACGAATGCGTTGTCGATCATGTCTGCCCTGTGCCCGTCGTACACCTCGTCGAGGTGGTTCACATCTTGTCCGCCTGATGCAAACACCATCGTTGGGCGGGAATCGGCAAGATGGCACATGAGATCAAAGAAGTGGCAACACTTCTCGACGAGGGTCCCACCGGTTTTCGCCGTGAAACGATTCCAGTTTCCGACCTTCTCAAGAAAGGGAAACCGATGCTCTCGGATGGCGACCATTTTGACCTCGCCACACACCCCAGATTGAACCTGATCGAGCAGCACGGAGATGGTGGGCATGAACCGGTACTCCAGAGCGACCCAGGTCAGCGCAGTTCGTTCCTTGGCGAGTGCGTTGACCTCAAGGCAATCGGCGACAGTGGTGCAGAGTGGCTTCTCGATAAGCACGTGCTTGTCGGTGCTCAATGAATCGCGCAAGACGTCGATATGGGTGAAGTTGGGCGAGGCCACCACCACTGCATCAACGCTGGGGTTTGTCAGTAGTCCGCGATGATCTGCCGAGTACTCCACCTCGTCTGCTCGAAGGCCGAGCGTGGTCCGTGCCCAGCCGAGGGAACGGGGCGAGGGGTCTGAAACTGCTACCACCTCGGCACCCGGGAGCGCCTCAATGTTGCCGATGTGCTCGCAGCCCATCATGCCTGTTCCGATGACGCCAAATCGAATGGTCTCCACAGCGCTAACTTAGCTGTCTGTGGCTGCTCAACGACCTCCTGCGATGAACCAATCCGAGGGAGTGACTCCTGCTCTCAGCGCGGATACCTCGACCGTGCACGAGATCGATCTTGGTGTCGAGCTCGGCCCGATAGCGTATGGATGTTGGCGGCTCAGCCCGTGCACGGTTGCTGAGGCTACGGAAAAGATCGAGGCCGCACTCGAGTGCGGAATGACGCTCATCGACACAGCCGATATCTACGGATACACCGGAGCGGAGCAATCGGAGACCGGGTTCGGGGATGCGGAAATGCTTCTCGGCGAGGTTCTAGCGGGGTCGCCCGGACTTCGAGATCGAATGATCTTGGCTACTAAGGCCGGAATCTTTCCGCCGATTCCTTACGACAGTTCCGAGCACTACCTCCGTCAGGCGGCAGAGGCTTCCTTGAATCGGTTGGGCGTCGAGGTGGTCGATCTCTTTCAGATTCACCGACCTGATGTGCTCACTCACCCGGAGGAGGTTGCCTCCATCCTGAGCGAGTTGCGCGAAGCAGGCAAGATCAGGGAGGCCGGCGTCTCGAATCACACCGTTGCTCAAACCCAAGCATTGCAGTCATATCTCGACTTCCCGCTCGTGACCACTCAGCCGGAGTTCAGTCTCGTTGAGCGTCGCCCGCTACACGACGGAACCCTCGACTACGCGATGGAGGTCGGAATGACGCCGCTCGCTTGGAGTCCTTTGGGGGGTGGTCGTCTTGGCTCGAACGCTGAAGGTCGGCGCGGAGCAGAGATCGCGAAGGTTGCTGACCGGATCGCCAAGGAGTCTGGAGTCTCGCGGGCAGCCGTCATGCTCTCATGGATTCTGAGTCACCCCGCAGGAATCGTTCCGATTATCGGCACGCAACAAGTGGACCGGATCTATGACTGCGCCAAAGCTGTTGACCTCGAACTCTCTCGACAGCAGTGGTACGAGTTGTTGGTCGCAGCTCAAGGCGCTCCGATGCCATGAGCGGTCCACTCCCCACGGCAGTCCGAACCTCCAACGACATCAGCGATAGCCCCCAAACCCGCTCCGAATTCGCCTGGTTCGCGGCGCTGTGCGATGACGATTTCGAGTTCCTTGGCGTGCCAACTCCAGAGCTTGCTTCCAGTTGGTCGCACTGCAGCGAGATCGTACGCGCGGCAGATCGATCTGGCTTCGACTCGATCCTGTTGCCCTCGGGCTTCGATCTGGGGATCGACCCGATTGCCTTCGCCGGCGGGGTTGCGCCCGATCTCGAACACATCTCGCTTCTGGTGGCGGTGCGGTGCGGCGAGATGTGGCCTCCACAGCTGGCACGCCAACTTGGCTCCCTTGATGAAATGCTCCAAGGGCGTCTCCGAATCAACATCATCAGCTCAGATCTTCCTGGTGAAACGCTCGGAGGTAAGGAGCGGTATGGGCGAACGCTTGAGGTCATGAAGATGCTTCGTGCGGTTCTGTCTGGCGAGCGATGCAGCGCGGATGGCCAGTTCTACCGATTTGATCTGCCGGCGCCGCGTCTCCTCGCTCAACGAACTCAGGCCCCACCTCTCTACTTTGGGGGACTTTCACCAGAGGCGCGAGCGGTGGCAGCCGAAGCAGCAGATGTGTTTCTGATGTGGCCCGATACCACCGAAGGTGTGAAGGACCTACTCGCCGATATGGATGAGCGGTCTGCTGCCTATGGAAGGAAGCTGCGCTACGGGTATCGAGTTCACGTCATTGTTCGTGAGACTGAATCTCAAGCAATGGACGCGGCCCGACTGCTTGTGTCGAAACTCTCCGACCAGGTTGGAGCCGAGATCCGCAGCAGAAGTCTGGACGCCGGCTCGTTTGGCGTGAATCAGCAAGGGGATCTTCGTTCGCGTTCTGATGCCGACGGGTTCGTTGAGGAGAATCTCTGGACCGGGATCGGTCGGGCGCGATCTGGGTGTGGGGCCGCAATTGTGGGTGACCCCGACCAAGTAGTGTCGAAGATTCGAGCCTATGAGGAGCTTGGGATCTCCTCATTCATCTTCTCCGGCTACCCCCACCTGGGCGAATGCGGACGATTCGCCGATATGGTGCTCCCCACCCTTTTGGCAAATAACTAGTCATTTCATGCCGTTTGGTTACACTGCATTGAGATGGCCACTGACATGAATCGGGAACTTGTAGCGAATGGCGCCCCGACCGAGGTGGA
>DORQ01000020.1:0-4050 GCA_003514205.1 Acidimicrobiaceae bacterium | reverse complement strand
CCCCGATTCTCCTAGCCCCGATTCTTCTGCTTCCGATTCTCCAGGCCCCGATTCTCCCGGAGTAGAGCCTCGAGACGCCGATGCTGCCGCACTGCGATCACCCGAGATTGACCTCACGGAGCACCACAGCCTCCCGGAAGCATCCCCGGCCCGGCCGTCAATTGGTCAGTCCCCGAGTGAACGGGCCAAGTCAACCTGGATTCGTGAAGCGCTGCGGAGCATTCGCTCCCGGCTCCTGCCCTTCGTCGTGGTCGGGGCGCTCCTCGGCATCGTCTCAACGGCGCTCTTTCTCAGTGCGCTGAGTCGAGCGGCCGACGGTGCGGCCACGATTGCAGCATCCTCCTCACTACGGAGTTCGCGAAGCTTCCTTCTTTCCGAGCTCCGGAAGATGGACTCAAGTACCGACGATGACCGCTCCAGTCTGGGGCGCGAAGTCGAGACGTTGAACGATCAGCTACTCAGGTTTGCGTCGAGCGGCCCTGCGGCCTCGGTCGCGCGAACCGAGGTTGATCTGACCGAAGACTTCTTTCAGGCGGCCACTGAAGAGCCGGGAGTCTTCGATGGCTCACTCTTTGAGAAGCTGTCCTCGGCGCACGATGCGACTGATTCGGCGCTCACCGCAGAGGAGGAGCGGCAACTCAGCGCAATCAACAGCGCGCGTGTCTTCGCAACTGCTCTGGGGTGTGCCACGGTGGTGCTGGGAATCCTCCTGCTCGTGCTTCTGTGGCGTTTGGTCTCGGACTCCTTGATGGCTCCGCTACGAAATCTCAGCCGGGCCGTGCGCCGCTTTGGCGACGGTGATCTCGACGCTCGTGCCCAGCCTGGTCCCGACGATGTGGGATCGGTAGCGGGTTCGTTCAATGAAATGGCAGAGACAACCTCTCGTCAGATTCTTCGGCTGACCTCAGATGCACAACGTGGGGCTCAACTCCGGCTCATTACTGACGCCTTGGATCTGGCCGATTCCGAACGTGATGTGCATCGAATTGTCGAACAGGCACTGGAACTGCTTGCGCCGCTGAACCCATCCGAGTTGCTTGCAATTGATGGAGTCTCTTCCAACCTCACTGCGGTTGCGCAGCACCCAACCGCAGGTGCAGCTGGCTGTCCTGTAGCGCTCGGTAGTGGCTGTGTGGCGATGCGACGTGGCCAGACCATGGTTTTCGAAGATCCGAAGACCATCAATGCGTGCCCGATGTTGAAACGCCACCCGGTGGCCTGCTCTGCGGCGTGCGTCCCGGTGAATGTCAATGGATACATGCTCGGAGTACTTCATGTGGCGGCAGAGGTTGGCACTCCGCCCTCGGCGGACATGGTTGATCAGCTCGTCACCTTCGGTGGCCAAGTCGGTGCGCGAATTTCCGCGATTCGAACGCTCGATAGCACCCGGTTGGAGGCCGAAACAGATCCCCTGACTGGTCTCGCGAATCGCCGAACACTGGAGGCGCGGGTTGGGGATCTTCTGCGCTCGCGAACTCCCTTTGTGCTTGCTGTTGCTGACCTCGACTACTTCAAACAGCTCAATGATTCCTACGGCCACGAGGTTGGCGATCTTGCCTTGAAGGAGTTCGCCAAGGTCCTGCAGGCCAACGTGCGCGGCCATGACCTCGTAGCCCGATATGGCGGCGAGGAGTTCGTTCTGGTGTACCCCGAGATGAGTGTGCAACCTTCGTTGGAGGTCATCGATCGAATTCGCCAGGCCCTCGCGCAAGCGATCCGTGCCGCCGGGTTGCCGTCGTTCACCTGCAGTTTCGGCGTTACTCACTCATCGGTGGGCGATAGCGTTGCGGTGATCGTTCGGGCGGCTGACGCGGCGCTGTATACAGCTAAGGACCTCGGCCGTAACCGGGTGATCTACGCGGATCAGGCCCTTGCCTCCAGCTACTTTGGGTCAGGCAATCAGCGGTCTCGCTAGTTGCCGTTCGTCGACCAATGCCACGGCTCTGATGGAAGGTTGTAGAAGTCGTACGCCGCGCCGTTGGCTTTGAGCCATCGAGGTTCGTCGTAGACGAGATCCCCCAATTGGTGGTTTCCCTAACCGCCTCAGACTCCTTTGGTATCCCTTCGATGCACCTGTCGGACAGGCGGTGAGCTAGGGTGAATAGCGATTATTGAAGGCACCCTCTTCACGGTCTAGTGTGCCCCCAGAGTCGACGAATCGCCAGAATCGCAAAGCGAAAGGGTCATCCAAATGAGCCAGAATGTCGGTCGGTTCGCTGGAGCCGCTTCAGCAGTAGCACTTGCGGCCGCCTTTGCTAACGTCCCCGCTAGCGGAGCTGGGACAGCGGCACCAGGTGATGGCGCAGCGCCGAAAAGCGAGACGGTTGAAGCTATGCTACGAAACGCCGCAATTGCTCGCAATGTCCCGATAAATGAGTCCGAGTTACTTGCCTTGGCAAATCAACTCGGCTCTGTACAGGCAGCCCAGACGTTCCTATCGAAGTCTCCACAGGAGCTAGTAAGCCAGACAAGGACCGTGAAGACCACGGAGTATGCAGCAGTAGTGCCGTCCGTGAATAAGGAGGCAGTACAGCAGTCGAACGGGACTGAATGTTCCAGTCGGATAGATCGGTACTCCACTCAGACTTGGGGCGGTATAGAGCTTAACTATCACCGTATGCAAACTGACTGGTGTTATTCCACCTCTACCAGCAACCTTCTTAACGTTACGTCAGTCTCGGCGATCCGCGTGGGCTATGGCACGACCGTGGCAGGCCAACTCGAGGGATACAGGTGGACAGCGGAGCCGGTGGTACAAGAGCAATTGTTGTTTACAACAAGTTTCACAGCCAAGCCTGGACAAGCCCCTCAGCTCCCTATAACTCAAGGAAAGACACGCATGACAGGTCATTGGGCGATCTGCTTTGCAGGTCCATTCGATTGGGCCTGTCCAGTGGAACGTGATGCACATACCGTTGTTATAGTCGGGACCGGCAACAATGCGACCGCCCAGACCTACAACACATGATCGCTGCCCAGCTGTCCGATTCTGAGTTTACCGGGGTGGTTCGCCAAACTTTTCCGGAGGCAATAGCCGGTATTGCATCGGTAGCCGTGCTTGTGGCTCTCGTCTTCCTGGTTTGGAGATGGCTGCGACGGCGAAGGTCGGTGATAGAGGGTGAAGGATGACGTGGATTCTCCTAATCCTCTGGTTTCTTCGGACCTGGCAGCGACGCTGCCAGCGGACCTCCGACTTGACTCTCTTGGCACAGAGAAGCCACTTCTGAGAGCGCTACTCATCGCAGACCTTGCGTCAGTTCGGCAGGTGCCTGCCGAACTGATCGACTCACTGGAAACTGTCGGAGAGGTGCAATCATGGGCAGGAGAGCCAGTGTCTGAGGCGCCTGCCCCTGCCACTGTGCCGCAATCTCAGCACTTCTCTTGGCCCACATCGACTCCTCGGGCCATGATTCGTCCGGTCGTACCAGGCGACATGGGTGCATTGCATGCCGCATTTAACGATGTCGACTCGAGTTGGCGCCTTCCTTCTCGCGGCAGGACGGTGTTGCCATCGGAGGTGGGCCGGGTTCTCGAAGGTGCAGACCTCCAGCTTGTTGGAGTAGCGCGCAACCAACCGTCGATACCCGTCGCTCTGATGGCGCTCAATCGATATGACACGGCCAACATGACCGCTGAGCTATCGGTTATCGGGCTCACGAGGACAGCAATGGAACGAGAGATACATCGGCCTCATCAAGCCTTGCGGTTTGAAACAGTTGCGATGTTCCTGAGCCATGCATTCAATTCGTTGAACCTTTACAAGATCACAGCTGCAATACCGGCGTTCAATTGGTCCTATTTTGCTGACGGCGCAGGGTCATTCTTTGTCGAGGAGGGCCTCCAGAAGGAGCAAATATCTCTAGGAAGCAAGCGGTATGACGTCCACAACATTGCGATCTTTGCTGAACAATGGCGCGAGCTTGAACCCTCTTTAAGTTCCGCTATCTGCTCTGTTGTTGTATCTGATTGACATCCTCCCCGCTTGCCTGAGAGGCCAGTGATCCCAGCTTAGTTTCCATTCGTACTCCAATGCCACGGCTCTGATGGAAG
>DORQ01000291.1:7222-7767 GCA_003514205.1 Acidimicrobiaceae bacterium | reverse complement strand
GTTTCGCGCACCTCGCCGGCGACGAGCGCCTACAGTCCCAGAATGCACAACGTCATTCAATGGGCAACCGGAACAGTCGGCATCCATGCGGTCCCCGCTCTTGCCGCTCATCCTGATCTCAACCTTGTCGGCCTCTGGGTTCATTCAGACTCAAAGGCTGGCCGCGACGCCGGGGAGATTTGCGGAATCGAACCGCTTGGCGTCATTGCTTCCAATGATGCCGAAGCACTGCTGGACCTCGATGCTGACTGCATTTGCTACATGGCGAACTCTGACCTTCGTCCCGACGGCGTCATCGACGAAATCTGCACAATGTTGGCCGCGGGCTTCAACGTGGTGAACACCTCCTATGTGCCGTTGCTCTTTCCCTCTGCCGCCGGGCCTGGAGTCCACGACCGCCTCGAAGCGGCCTGCCGTGAAGGGGGTTCTTCCTTCTACACCTCCGGTATCGATCCCGGATTTGGCAACGTTGGGCTTGCCGTACACGCGCTGGCGATGTGTAAAGAGGTGCAGACCGTTCGAATGATGGAGATCGTCAACTACGC
>DORQ01000291.1:0-6913 GCA_003514205.1 Acidimicrobiaceae bacterium | reverse complement strand
GAAGAACCCTTCGAGATCGCCTCGGGCAGAATCGAGGCGGGCACAATCTCGGGGATGCATTTCGAGATTCGAGGGATGGTGGGCGAAGAAGCCCGGATCATCGTCGAGCACGTGACGCGCCTTCGAGATGAGGACGCCCCGAACTGGCCTCAGGGTGGCGGCTACCGCATTGAGATCGAGGGCGAACCCTGTGTGCGGGTGGAGCTCGAGGTGTCCTCGCACAACGGGGACCACAACCACGCTGGTTGCCTCGCCACAGCAATGCATGTGATCAACGCGATCCCGCATGTGATCGCTGCCGAACCCGGCGTGCTCACCTACCTTGACGTGCCGGTCTATTCAGCCAGGCACCTCATGGCCTGACCTATGAGCCACAATGGCTGGCATGGACTTTGATCTCGACCAAGTTGACGCGTTGCTCTCCACCACGCGTGCCGTGCGAAAGCGACTCGATTTCGACCGGCCCGTGCCAGACGAAGTCCTGCTCGAATGCCTGCAGCTTGCAGTTCAAGCGCCGACCGGTTCGAACCAACAGGGATGGCGCTGGCTCGTCGTTCGCGATCAGCAGACGAAGGACTCCCTCGCCGAGATCTACAACCGGGCCGGCGGCGACTACCTCCGTGCGGCTGCAGCAAGCGCGGAGGTCACCGGTCAAACCAAACGAGTCATGGACTCTGCCAACTTCTTGGCCCAGAACCTTCAGCGCGCCCCCGTCTTAGTCATTCCAATGATCATCGGTCGAGCGGAACCAGCGGGGCCGGGCGCAGCAGCAGGGCTGTACGGGTCGATCATTCCCGCAATGTGGAGCTTTCAGCTCGCACTTCGAAGCCGCGGCCTCGGGAGTTGTTACACGACACTGCATCTTGGTCTTGAAGCCGAGGCTGCCGAGCTTCTCGGAATTCCCGAACACATCACCCAAGCGGGTCTGCTCCCAGTCGGCTACACGCTCGGAACAGAGTTCAAACCAGCGACTCGACCTCCAGTCAGCACCATCACCTACCTCGACCGATACAAACAGCCCCTGCTGAAATAAAGCATCGGGCCATCAAGTCAGCTCACACTGGCTGCTTGCGGGCCGAGGTTCGGGTGGCCAACCATTCGCTCGTCTCCCGAGCCGCCATGGGCCGAGCAATGAAGAACCCCTGAGCGTGAGTGCACCCGATGGTGTGCAGGTACTCAAACTGGGTCTCGCGTTCAATACCCTCTGCTACACAGTCAAGGCCCAACGCTTTCGCGAGGCTCACAACGGCATCAACGATCACCATGTCGTCTTCGTCTTCGGCAATTCCATCCACGAAGCTCCGATCAATCTTGAGTGCATGCACGGGGAATCGCTTGAGATAGCTCAGCGAGGAATACCCAGTCCCGAAATCATCCACTGAGAAGCGGATTCCGGTTTCCCAAAGACCCGCAATGACGGCGTCGATGTCGGCACCATCTGCCATGAGCGCTGACTCGGTGATCTCGAGTATCAGGTTCGCGGTTTCTAGGCCAGAGGTCACAAGCGTGTCCGCGATGCATGCCGCCAACCCCGAATCGCCCAGCTGGCGCGGCGAAAGGTTGACCGCAATCGTCGCGTCGCGTGGGACCAGGCCACTGCGAATCCAGGTTCCAAGTTGTAGGCAGGCCACCTGAAGAACCGAAGCTCCAAGAGCAACGATCTGACCCGTGTCCTCAGCAACCTCAATGAACTCCGAAGGCGGCACCAATCCCCTCTCTGGATGCTGCCATCGCACGAGGGCCTCGAAGCCCACAACCGCTCCTCCGTCGAGATCTACTACTGGTTGGTAGTGAACTTCCAGCTCGTTTCGAATGGCTCGTGGCAACTCGTTAGCCACGCGCAACCGCTCGGCAGAACGCTGCCGCAACCGCTGATCGAACAGCGCAACCCTTCGTCGCCCTGAAGCCTTCGCCTCATACATGGCCGCATCACTGTCGCTGAGCAACTGGGTCGGCGTGGATACCTCCTCAGAAAGGGCGATACCTACGCTTGCAGCAACGAACGTCTCCAACCCTGCGACCAGCACGGGTTCCGAGAGTGCCTCCAGTACCCGTTCCCCCGTCCGAATCGCCGCCCGCTCCGACCCAACGTTGGGAACTAGTAGGCAGAACTCATCCCCGCCAAATCGCGCTGCCGAAACCCCATCGCCGAGCATTGAGGAGATCCGATTCCCCACCTCAATGAGAAGTTCATCACCCGCATCATGGCCCAATGTGTCATTGATTTCCTTGAAACGGTCGAGATCCACGAAGAGGACTGCGAACGGTCGAGGTGCGGCCAGTTCGGATTCGAGGCGATCAACAAAGGACCTGCGGTTGAGTAGCCCAGTGAGCTCATCGGTCCATGCGAGCGTTCGAAACCGATCCTCGCTGCTCGCCAGATACTCGACCTGGGCAGAAAGCCGCCGGTGAAGCGCCAGGTTCTCGCGGCTGGAGAGGGCCTGCATGGCCACCGCCAACACGAGAACGACCAGCGTTGCGACTCCCATCAGGAGATGATCCGACGAGAGAAACATCGCAATACCAACTGAGCTGATGTACAAGCCGAAGACCACCATCAACACGCGGGTTCGACGACTGAACCGCTCAAGTAGATCAATCTCGGGACGGACTCCGGTGGAGGCGGTCATGAGCGCATGTGCGACGGCTCCCAAGGCTCCCATGGCCGCGACGAGAACCAACCATGATGGCAGGGCGGCAGCGGATGCAATGATGCCAATGATCGCGGCGAGCACCATCGACACACAGGCAACGACCAGAGACTTCATACGTCCGTCAGTCGGGTCGTTCACGAGACCCGCTGCCGCGAACGCGGTCGGTATGAACACCAGGAGGAGCAAGCTGATCACCGCCGTTTGCTGAACTGGCAATCTGGGCTGAACACCCACTATGAGGAGGAGGTTCCAGAGAGCAAAGGCGATGAGGCTCGCAGCCAGCGTGGAGTCAAGCATGGCTCGACCGCGATTCACCGGCGGCACCGTTGGAAGTGCTTCCCAGAGCACTCCCGCGCTGAAGAGCACGAGACTCAACAACAACGCAACCCAGGTGGTGGGAGACAAGTCGTGCGGTCGAGGGTCAGACGACGCGAACACCTCGGCAAGCACCGCAACGGAGGCGAGCATCGTCGCACTGAGATGTACCCGGTCGGGCCAGCCGCGGCGCGAATAGAAGGCTGCAATCCCTGCCACCACGAGCGCGATGGCTCCGAGCATGAGTGCCCCGTCCGCCACTACCGCGCCGACGCTGCCGCCCACGGTGGTCGCCACGATGCTGAGAACACAGGGCGCCCCAAGGAGAGGCACCCTCCGGTGGGGTGGTTGCATCCCTTCTCTTCGGCAAATTCGGGATTCTTCTGAGGGAATTTCGATAACACTGAAGGCTGACCGATACTCCGACCGCGTCGCCTCGCCCGAAGGATCGAGGTCCTCAGAAATGAGAAGATTCACCCAGTTGGGGGATTGTGTTTCAGGCGCTTCGCACTGACAATCACCACACCACAAAACTGGGGAGATATCAGATGAGAATTCATGACCAGAGACGGCGGCTGCACCCCACGCGCATTATGGCATGCACCGTTGTGGCCGCTTTCGCACTGTTGGGCGCCGCGTGCGTCCCTGATAGCGGCACTGGCGGCGGAACCACAACAACAACTACCACCACCATTCCCAGCCGAGACCTCCTCTGCGAATTCTGGAACGTCGGAACGCCTGATCCGAGGACGCCCGAGATCGAGCGGGTTCCCTACGTCTACCAGCTTGATGCCGATACCGTGCTCACCGCACCTGCCGTTGAGAAGAACGGGGCAGACTGCACAGGTAGGGACTCCCAAATCACGATGTATCAGGCGTCAATCGTCAGCGCCAAGATGTACCTGCCCAAAACCAATAGCCAGTTTCCTGATGGCGACGAAGTTCGGCACAAGCCAGAGGCCTACCCACTGACACTGTCCGCTGGCCAAGCACAGGCACCGAGCATCGAGATCGAGTCGCTCGTCATCTCTATCGATTGGACCGGCCTTCATATCCGGGGTCGCCTCAAGGCAACGCTCAATGGGGCTGTGTCGCTCATTAACTTCAGCGGGGACTTCCAGGACCTCGAGAATTTCAGAGTTGCTCTCAGTTCCCCCGCCCTCAGTGTCCCTGGAGTGACTACCTCTCCCGTGTCAGTCACCGGAGAATTCACCCGCACCAACGGGTTGAACGCGATCAACTTCACTGGACGCGCACCCGAGGTGGTCCTTGGTGACCTGACCGTGACCAACGCATCGTTGGACCTCACGGCAACAACAACCTCGGGCATCCAGGCCGACGTTCGAGGCCGGCTCGCCGTTGGATCCAACTCCAGCAGTGTTGCGTTGACAGCGAAGTTCGACAACACCGGCCAACTCGTCGACCTTGACGGATCGCTGCAAGTTCGTCTGGAATCCACAACCTCGTCGAACGAGCCTGTGGTCGTTGACGCAACGATGACCATCAACGGCTCAGTAGACGAGATCCGCGCAACCTTTGCTGGAAGCGGCGTCCTAGGGACCTCGACGATCAGTTCCGCAGGAGGGTCAATCCAAGTCGCAGCAGGAGGCGATGTCACTCTCGACGGATACTTCAATCTCAGTTCGGGCGGAGTGACAACCAAGTTCGAAGGGCAAATTCACTTTGGCCCATCGGGCGCGGTTGAAAGCCTGAGCGCTGTCGCCGCAGGCACCTACACCGGCCGCACAGCAGCAGGCGAACTCGTCGATGTGCGCGGGCAGTTGACGACAACCGTTGTGAACGGCTCCGCCACGGTGACTATCGACGGCACCCTCAAGGTGGGAACGTTGGCGGGCACCGTCTCGGGGACTGTGGTTTCATCGGGGGAAGTCACAACAATCTCATTGGCAGGCAATGTCGTCGCAGGAACAATTGAGGCTGGCGTAGCTGGCAGCGTTGCCTTCGACGGCAACGAGCTGACCAGCCTTCAACTCAACGGTTCACTGAATAGACCTGCCGATGTCGGTGGAGTGGAGGTTCAAGGCCAGGTGGCCATCACTGGAAACAGCGCTGGCCTGTCCTTCACGGTTACTGGGTTGTTCAGATCAGCAACGGTCGACGTGTCCGGCTCCGCTGATATCCAACTCGACGCTGCAGGCGGAATTCGACGAGCCGATGTTCAAGCACGAGGCCTCATCAGAACCAGCGACTTCGAGATGGGTGCCTTCAATGGTGTCGTTCGGATCCGTCCCGATCATGTCCTCGCTATGGGCTCGATGACAGTAGTCGGGCCAGGCCTCCTGCTCGGCAACGCAAACGGCTACCTCATCGACGATGGTCACAACCCGATGTTGGTGTTGCAGGGCCAGGGCCTCATTCAGACCGGCAACCGATTCGCAGTCGCCGACTTCACCATCGTCAATGACGACATTCAAGTTGCACGGCTCGCTTTGGTCTACCCACCACGCCTGATTGATCCCGAGCGGGTGTGGCTGAAGGTCACGATCAACTCAACGAGGGGTTGCACGAACCTACAGGTCTTGGACTCCACCTTCCTGATCTCGTTCGACTTCAACTTCGCAGCGTTCTACACCGACCTCGACTGCCCTCGGCCCTAACTAGAGCGCGCAGCTAGGTCTCAACACCCCGTACAAGTGGAGGTTCCTACCACTCGACTGAGCATCCACGACAGTGTGTCAGCCATGACTCGACGAACGAGTTTGTGGCTGACACACTGTCACCGTGGACGGTGATTGGGGCACCTCGCAAGCGGCTCAGGTACCCGGCGGATTTCAACGCGGGGAAAACAGCGAGGCGAACGCGGCACATCCGCCAGTATTCCTCACTCCATTGATTGGCCGCAGCGACGAGGCCAGCCAGGCCCTGTCTCACCTCGACAACGAACAGATCCTGACCATCTGCGGCCCGGGGGGAGTCGGAAAGACCCGGCTTGCTTCACTCATCGCGTCGGAACTTCGCGACGACCTGAAGCATCGACTCCGCTGGGTGAGCCTTGCTTCAACCTCGCCCGAGTCAGCGCCCGCGGCGATCCGCGCTGCGGTCGGAATTCACGCCACCTCCCAGCTCGCCTTGGCCGAGGCCGCACAGCGAGTCATCCGCGACCAGCGATTCATCCTGGTGATCGACAACGCAGAGCACGTCGTTGAGTCAATAGTGCCGCTGCTCATGGAACTATTGCACGCTTGCCCGACCTTGCACTTCTTGGTCACATCCCGGTCACCGTTGCGAATCGACGGAGAACAGGTCGTACAGCTCCGTCCTCTGGGCCTGAAGGTTGTTGCCCCAGCCTCTCAGCAGAGCAGTACAGATGCGGAAGGCGATTTCCCCGAACGAAGCGAGGCCGCACAGCTCTTTCTCGACCGAGCTTCTCGCGCCGGTCAACCGCTGAACCTCGACGAATCCACCCTCGGCTCGGTGGAGGATATTTGTGGCGCAGTGGACGGAATCCCACTTGCGATCGAGCTTGCCGCCGCGAGGGTTCACATGATGTCCCTCCGTGAGTTGGCCCAGAGTCTCGAGCACTCCTTCAGTTTGCTGTCAAGCCCATTGACGCATTCGGAGGAGCGCCATCGCTCGATGCAGGAGTGCATTCGCTGGTCATTCGACCTCGTTGAACCGCTTGACCAACCGACCTTTCTGGCACTCTCGGTGTTCACGGGTGGCTGCACCTGGGAGGCGGCACAAGCGATCTGCGACGTTCACCTTGGCGAGGAGGGCAGCTTCGCCGACTCGGTGAGCCGACTCGTCAACCTGAACCTGCTGTCAGTCCAGATCACTGGTGAATCAAGTCGACTGACAATGTTGGAGACCGTCCGACAATTCGCTCGAGGTGAGTTGGCGACCTCTCCCGAGCTTGAACTGCTGTACCTTGATCGCCACGCTGAATGGATCAGTGCGCTCCTAGCGAGAGACGCTGAGCCGCT
>DORQ01000198.1 GCA_003514205.1 Acidimicrobiaceae bacterium | reverse complement strand
AGGTTGCCGTTGTCGGGCCAGCTGTTCAGGGGAGCGAAGCGCTGGGTCCCCGACGCGCCACCGCCACGGCCGTCGTGAGTTCGGTAGGTTCCAGCCGAGTGCCAGGCCATGCGGATAAAGAAGGGGCCGTAGTGGCCGTAGTCGGCTGGCCACCACTCTTTCGAGTCAGTCATGAGAGCGGTGAGGTCAGCTTTGAGCGCTGCGAGATCGAGGGTGGCAAAGGCCGCTGCGTAGTCGAAGTCATCTCCCATCGGGTCCGACTTTGGAGAGCCCTGATGGAGGATGTTGAGGTTGAGCTGGTTTGGCCACCAGTGCTGGTTTGCCTGGCTGCCTCTCGCTGAATGGTCGTGGCGCAGGACGGGGCACTTCGCTTCGTCGGTCATGTCAGATGCTCCTTCGATTCGTGCTTGGATGGGGGTTGTTGGGGGGTGGGATGGGTCTGGATTGTTGATGGTTTTTGTGTGTCGAGCTCAGGGTTGGCACTCGGGGCACCGGCCCCAGTAGACGACCTCGGCCTCGTCGATGGTGAAGCCGTGATCCTCAGCCGCGGTGAGACACGGGGTCGCGCCCGTGGCACAGTCGATGTCGAAGATCAGCCCGCATCCTCGACAGACAAGGTGGTGGTGATTGTCGTTGACGCGGTCCTCGTAGCGGGCGGCTGCGCCGAGGGTCTGTATCCGCCGAATCAACCCCTTCTCGGTGAGGACTCCGAGCGTGTCGTACACCGCTTGGCGCGAGATGGTGCCGATCTTGCCCCGGACCACCTCGGTCAGTTCGTCGGTGGTGGCGTGAGGGTTGGCCGCGACGGCGTCCATGAGCGCTAGGCGCTGCGCAGTGACCGATAGCCCACTGTCTTTGAGGATCTGATGGTGGGCGGTGTCGGCCATGGAGTGAGTATACCTATAATCTGGATCTACTCAAGAAATAGACTGGGAAGGTATTCAGATGGAATCAGGCAGGAGGTTGAGGTTGGCTGGGCTGTCTAGACGCGGATCGAATGGCGTTACGAAACGCCTGCCGCCACCACCTGGGCCACTGCGACACAGCGCAAAGAACGTTCGACTGCCTTCCGGGCGACTCCCGCGGCCACTTCGTCTGGTTCATACTCTGTTGAAGTCTTCAATGGGAGTAGCCGACGGAGTTCTCGCTGGACCTTCGCTCCGTCTGGCCCTGCGTCACCCAGCATGTTGAGCACCTGGTCGTGGTCCTCGCCAGTGCTGCGTTTGCCGATGCGTGCGCCGCAGACCGCGTCGGCCGCGTTGATTCCGGCGTGGATGGCCAGGCTGGTTGCTGCAATGAATCGACCGGCCTCGAGTTCATTGGCTGCAGCATCGGCATACTCCTGGGCCTTGCCTGCGTATGCGCGTACCTGTGCTCCGGAAACTGGTTTGGTGCGGAGCGGCCTAGGCATGAACCGGTGCCAACAGCTCGTCGATGGTCAGGCCGTGGACGGCAATGCCTTCCCGGGCGACGTCGTTCCAGAGCGAGGAGTCGCTGGCAAATCGGGTATGAGCCTCGTGCTCGCTGACTTCAAGGACCTCAACGCGGTTGCCAGTGAGGGCCCGGGTGTCGGTTCGCCAGGCCTCGATGGAGGATGTCCATGCGTCGTCCTCCTCGTCGACGTTCTCGGGTCGCAAGATAACAACGTCGAGGTCGCTGTACGCATCAGCCTCGCCCCGAGCGAATGAGCCGAACACGATGATGCTGATCGGTGAAGGTGACAATGAACTCGCAGCAAGCCTCAGGCGCTCCAGGGTGATGTCACGTGAGCGGGCGAGGTCAACGACCATCTGGGCGGCAATGCTGTGACGGTTCAATCGGAACTGAGATGAGGGTGGCACTTCGTGTCGATCGACGAGGCCTAGCTCGACGAGGGTGGGCATGACCCGCGAGGCCTGCGCCACGCTCACTCCAGCGAGCCGGGCCAGGGTTCTGAGGTTGAGGTCGGCTGTAGTCTCAGCGAGAGCGGCCAAGATCTCACCTTGAACACCCGGGATAACTGCTTGCACGGGGCGAACGAAGTCCATCTGTGGAGGTTAGCGGACATCGCTCTAAAAAGGAACGACTGTTACATAAATGACGTGTATTCCTCAGATTGCCGCCGTAGCGACCTCGACTGAATCTGCTTCACCCTCGACTAGGTTTGGCGCTGTTGGGTTCGAAACCAACAAACACGTGAACGAGGACGACGACCAATGATCACCGGTGACCTGAAATCGAAGATCGACGCGGTCTGGAACGACTTCTGGTCGGGCGGCATCTCCAACCCCCTTGAGGTGATGGAACAGCTCACCTATCTACTGTTCATCAAGGGTCTCGACGAGGCTCAGACCCGGGCCGAGCGCAAGGCCAACCGCACCGGTAACCCGATCGAAGACCCGATCTTTGGTGAGGGCACATTCAATCCCGATGACGCCACGGTGGGTAGGCCCTACGAGGACCTGCGCTGGGACCGCTTCAAGAACTTCAGTGCGCAGGACATGTACGAAGTGGTCGACCGCTATGTGTTCCCATTCATGCAGTCGCGGGCCGCCAACAGCACCCACGCGGAGCACATGAAGGGTGCTCGTCTCACCATCCCCACGCCGGCGCTGCTTCAGAAGGCGGTCGATGGTTTGAGTGCGATCCCCATGGAGGATCGTGACACCAAGGGCGACGTGTATGAGTACATGCTCTCCAAGATTGCGAGCGCCGGGCAGAACGGCCAATTCCGAACCCCGCGCCACATCATTCAGCTCATGGTGGAGATGACGGCGCCAACGCCGCTCGACACCATCTGTGATCCTGCAAGCGGAACCTGTGGATTCCTCGTAGCTGCGGGCGAGTTCATCCGCGACCGCCATGCCGATGCCCTCCTCGACCCATCCCAGTCGAAGCACTTCCACGAGGCCATGTTTCACGGCTATGACTTCGACAACACCATGCTGCGTATCGGCTCGATGAACTTGCAGCTCCATGGGGTGCAGAACCCCAAGATCATCTACAAGGATTCGCTCGCGCAGGAGCATGCCGACGATGTCGAGGCGTACAACCTGGTGCTGGCAAACCCGCCGTTCGCCGGGTCGCTCGACTACGAGAGCACCGCGAAAGACCTGCTCCAGGTGGTCAAGACGAAGAAGACTGAGCTGCTTTTTCTCGCATTGTTCCTCCGCCTGCTTAAGCCCGGCGGCCGAGCGGCGGTGATCGTGCCTGACGGCGTGTTGTTCGGGTCCTCGAAGGCACACAAAGAGCTGCGTCGGATGCTGGTGGAAGACCAGAAACTCGATGGCATAGTGTCGCTGCCCTCGGGTGTGTTCAAGCCCTACGCCGGTGTGTCCACTGCGATCCTGCTGTTCACCAAGACCAACTCGGGAGGTACGGACCACGTCTGGTTTTACGACTTGAAAGCCGACGGGCTCAGCCTGGACGACAAACGGGCTGCATTGCTTGCGGAGGAGAAGCTCGGCGTCACTGCCACGCTCACCGAGGAGGAGCACGCCAAGAACAACCTGCCCGATGCGCTTGGTCGCTGGCGCAAGCGTGATGGCGACGAACTAGGACGGGCTCGAACGGACCAATCGTTCTGCGTGCCGAAAGCAGAGATCGCCGCGAACGATTACGACCTCAGCATTAACCGGTACAAAGAGGTCGTCTACGACGAGATCGAGTACCCCGCGCCGAGCGAGATCCTCGAAGAGCTCGCCGCGTTGGAAGTGGAAATCCAGAAGGGTATTGAAGACCTAACCAATATGCTGAAACCATGACGAGCCGCGTTGAGGTGCGTCCGGAGCTTCTTGCATGGGCAGTAGAGAGATCTGGGAGAGACCCGTTCGAGCTGTGGACGAAGCAGATGTCCGAAGCCGACTACCAGGCCTGGCTCACTGGTGAACGCCGCCCGACCGTGCGTCAGCTGCAGAACTTCGCGTCCAAGACGTACACCCCATACGGATTTCTGTTGTTGGCTGAGCCCCCCGCCGAGAGCCTTCCAGTCACTGACTTTCGTCGGCCTCCAGGAGAAGCCATCCGC
>DORQ01000245.1:17985-18922 GCA_003514205.1 Acidimicrobiaceae bacterium | reverse complement strand
CGGTTGTGGCCAGCAATCTTCGCCCACGCTGTTTTTAACTGCACCTCGCTGACGCTGCTGTACTTCTCGCTCTAGTCCGTTCGACTGAGGATTCGAGTGAGCAGTCCGCAGCTCAATCCCTATAGCCGTTCTCGCTACAACGTCAGGGTTGGGAGCCCCTCAACCAGCACTCCTCGGATCGAATCTGCATTTGAATGAAGGAACGCATAGACCTCTTCCTCGGTGACTGCGCCGATACTTGGATCTCCCTCCAGCCCGGCATCAAAGTCGGTCACCATTGCAATGCCGACATACCGAAGCCCAAGTTCTCCCGCCAATGCAGCTTCTGGAGCTTGGGTCATGTTCACAAGGTCCGCGCCCATAGCTCGATGCCATTGGGATTCGGCACGGCTGCTGAAACGAGGGCCAGGGATCACCACTACTGTGCCCGAATCATGAACTCGCAATCCGCGGTTGCGCGCCACTGCAGCTAGCTCGGAACGAAGCGTTGTGTCATACGGATCGGCAAACGGCAGGTGAAAAGTCTCGGGACCATCGTGGAAGGTCCCGTCCCGCGAGTGCGTTCGATCGATGATCTGATCCACAAAGACCAGATCTCCACGATCGAAGTCTGGCCGAAGGGAACCGCACGCGAATGGCGCAACGCACACCTTTGCTCCCAACGCCGCCATCGCCCAAAGATTCGCTCGATAGTTGACGCGATGCGCTGGAATCTGGTGCTCGCTGCCATGGCGAGGAATGAACGCAATTGTTCGGTCTCCAAGTTGACCCACACGTGGCATCTCCGAGGGAGGGCCATATGGCGTTTGGATCTCCACCTCGCGAAGATTCTCAACGAAAGAATAGAAGCCTGACCCTCCGAAAACCGCTATGTCGACCTGATTTTGGTTCTGGGGGACTTCGAGCATGCTTGCCAGACTACGCGAGCTCACCGCGC
>DORQ01000245.1:7147-17824 GCA_003514205.1 Acidimicrobiaceae bacterium | reverse complement strand
GGGAGCAACATGTGCCGTGTTCTCGTGAGACGGTCAGGCGATCTGCGGCACACCTCGGTATCCGCTGAGAGCTGCTGCCTTCCGGCCCTGACCCGATTCACGGCCCAAGATTGCACAGGACCCGACCGCCTCACGAGAACACGGATCCGTCATCATAGCTGCAGAATCGCGGGTTGGTCTCAACCTCCGCTACCATGTCGGTCGTCGCTTGACCTGGAGACGTGCGAGAGCGGACGAATCGGCACGCCTGGAACGCGTGTGTGGGGCAACTCACCGTGGGTTCGAATCCCACCGTCTCCGCCATTCAACCGCGACCGAGCTCCGGAATCGAAGGGTTCCGGGGCTCGGGCTCATTCAGGACCCGGCTCTTTTCGGACGGGCCGCCCCAGAGGCTGTGATCGGCACAAGGAGCACCGCTGCCTGGCTGAGCTTGATCAAGTCCTCAGCGAGACTGCCCAGCACATGGCGGCGGAGGCCGCCACGTCGGTGCGTGGCCAACATGATGAGCCCACATTCATGCTCTCGAGCCAGCGCTGGAATCGACAGCGCCGCATCGTGGCCTTCGACGATCACGACTCTGCGACTGCCTGTGGACTCAAGCGTCTCGGAAATCTCTTCCAGATAGGAGCGGATGCTATGAGTCTCCTCTGTGAGTCCCGATGGGACATGAACGAGCAGTACCTCCTCAACAGAGTCAAGCCATGCCCAGGCCAACAGATACGGAAGGACCACCTCGGCCTCCTCGGTTCCATCGAGTGGAACCAGAATCTTGCGCAGCACGAGCGGTGCCACAGATCCATCGAGTTGCGGGGGCACAACGAGGAGGGGCTCGGTTGCCCCCCGAATCACACCAGCAGTGACCGATCCCACAGCTGTCCTCGACAGGATGGACCGCGAGTGGGTCCGCATCACCAGTAGCTCAGCTGGACTGTCGTTGTTGAGGGCAACCAACGTGGCCACCACTGTTCCCACCTGATCGATCACTTCCAGCGGAAGGTGGCCAACCGTGTCCGATCCGTATGCGGCCCCGCGAGTTGCCTCAGCGGCTCCAGAGGTGTTGCGCGTGGAATTCTTCACTGTGATCGCTCGGAGCTCGATCTCGCCTGCCTGTGCAATGGCCTCGGCGACGGGAAGCGATTTTGCACTCTCGGCCGTTTCATCGATTGCCACGAGGATTCGGCTCGGCAACACCACTGAGCTGACCTGGTCGAGCCGTTCACGTGCCGTGCTCACTGTCCCTCCCCCGACCGAGGCCCCGATGCGCTCCGCGATGGGAGTAGGCGGGCCCAATTGGCGTCGAAACCACCCAAATCCCGCCATGAGGGCCGGTACGAGAACGAAGTAGATCCAAGCTCCATCGCTGAATCGCTCCAAGAAGATGGTCACGGTCGCTACGGTGGTCAACGTTGCAGCGACCCCCGCGCTGACAACGGCTCCTCTACCGGACTCTGCTCGTTCACGAACGAGTCGCTTTGTTGCAGCCCAGCCGGTGAGCGCCAACAACACAAAGACCCCAGCGGCATATAGCGCGAGGTAGGTTTCTTCGTGAGTACCGAACGCCAGGAAACACACCGTTGCCAGACCCGCCTCAATCCACACCGGTCGGTCGGCCACGCCGAATCGATTGATCCGACCAATCGGCGACGGAACGAAGTGGCGAAGCCGCATGCCGACGCTGAGGTTCTGCAATCCAATCGCACTAGCAGCACATGCTGAGAGCAGCACTGCGACTCCCAACAGTGTGCCAACCTTGGCGAGCGGGGACGGGAGCAGGCGGTCCATGGTCTGAGTAAAGACGGAAACCTCGGAGTTTGTGGCGTCCGAGTACCGCAACACCGCGGGGCCAACAATCAACATCGCCGCGCCGGTGCTGACCATGACGATCAAGAGCCCTTGAAAGGCTTTGCGGCTGCGCTCCGCAGGCGCGCCATCAAATGCGCCGACAAGGTTCGCAAACACTTCAACACCAGTCATTGCCGCCAACAGCCGAACGTAGCCTCCCATCGTGAGGCTGATGTTGTCGGGGCCGAAGGCTTCGACTCGAAAGCTCGGGAGGTGAACCCCCGTGCGAATCACCGTTGCTGCGATCATCACCCACAGCAGGACCAGCACTCCAGCGGTCGCTGGCCCAAAAGCTCGGGCGGTGACTCGCGGGCCCCGGTTCACGAGCAGCGCAGTTCCAATACTGAGCACCACTGCAAGGTAGGTGCGGTTCTCGACGAGGAGGGTGGACCGGTTCAGCACAGGAAAGCGGTCAGCAATGAACGTCACCAGCGCGGCCATGCTCACCAGAAAGGTCAGGGTGTATTCGATCACGGTGATGGCGGCACTGAGCCTGACCGCCCAGTCCCCAAACTCCTCACCGCTCAAGCCGCTGCCACCACTCCCGTCGGTAACCCAGACCATGACTCGGCGATACATTGCGGAGACCACTACGAAGGTGAGCACCACCAACCACAGCGTGGTGCCGAACGCAAGATTCGCTACACCAGCGGCGACCAGTAGCCGCAGAGCCGGGCCGAAGACATAGAGCGGCGAACTCGCCGGATCGCCCCCACCCGCCAACGCTCCTTGAATCGGCGACTTCAGGCGACCGGTGACATGGCTCATGTCGATGCAAGTCTCTGCTGGCAGTGGAGATCCGACGGTATCAGCATCAAGCAACTGTAGTTTGACTGAAGCAAACTGAGCTGAGCCTGCACGTTAGGCAGCGATAGTGTGATGCGCCTGACCCGACAGTTCCCGCCCACACCAGTCCGCTTCACCCGACCTGTACATACTCTGGACATCACATGAATCCTCAGAGCACACCGTGACCGGGCCACGCGAAACTCGCGACCAATCAGGCCCATCAGATGAGCAGCTCGAACGCTGGTTTCTTCGGCGCGGCCTGCCGGCCCTTGTCGACCACCGAAGCCCAACAGCGCGACCCTTGCATCGAGCTGCAACCGCGTTGCGCCTGATGTACGTGGCAGTCATTGTGCTCCTGGCCTACGAGCTCACCGACAACCTCGCACTCGATCTGCTGTGGTTCTTCGTCTTTCTTCTTGTTCCGTGGGTCGCCGTGAACCTTTTCCGTCGGCGGCGCATCCACGCAATCCCTCAGATCTTGGGAGCAACCGAACTCGCTATGTTCGTGCTTGCACCAACACTGATCGCGTTGAGCACCGAACTCAACGGAAGCGAAACCACCTTCGACACGCTCCTGCTTACTGGAATCGTTGCAGCACTCATGCTCGCCATACTTGGCGTTGTTTGGCTTCTCGTTGGCAGCGGCATATTCACGTTGACCTGGTGGCTACTCCGCGAGCTACTCCAAACCCTCAACGCCACCATGGCAGCTTTGGCCAGAACCCTGCCACTACTTCTGGGTGTCGTCACCTTCTTCTTCTTTACCGCCGAGATCTGGCAGTCAGTCGGGAGAACTAGCGGACTGACCTACACATTTGTGCTGCTCGTCTTCGTAGGGTTGGGCACGCTCTTCCTCGGCAGCCGACGCCAGGTCGATGTGGACGAGTTGGCGAAGTTCGCGAATCTCGAAGAGGTTCGATCGGCCCTATTCGAAGTCGATCATCCGTTTGCAACCCTTGCCGAGTTGACCACCAACGGCGGGACTTGCCCGCTGGACCGCAGCCAGAGATTCAACTTAAAGCTGGTCGCGATTCTGTCTCGAATGGTCGTTGCTGTGGTCGTAGCGTTCGCTGTTGGCGTTGTGTTTACCGTCTTGGGAATCCTGGCGATCGACGCGGAGGTCGTCAATGCCTGGACGCTGCACCCGCCAACGGAGATTTGGACGCAAAAACTCGGATCTGAGCAACTGATTCTGAGCTGGGAACACCTACGGGTGACTGGGTTCTTGGCAACGTTTACCGGCTTCTACTTTTCTGTTGTTTCCGTCACCGACACTTCACTTTCTGAAGGAATTGCCGACACCGCAGAGGAGGCTGTGCGGGCAGCATGCGCCGTGCGGCTCATTACTGCTGGCCAGCGCTCACCCGAAGTGTCGAGCCCCGCTCCAACGCGACCACTTCCAACTGTTTAGGGATTCTTGAGCGCAGCTCAGCCACATGGCTCACGATTCCGACCCGACGGCCGCCAGCCTTGAGATCCTCCAGAACCACCATGACTTCATTGAGCGTGTCCTCGTCGAGAGTGCCGAACCCCTCATCAATGAAGAGCGTCTCGATTGCGAGTCCGCCAGACTCAGCAGTCACCACATCTGCCACCCCAAGCGCTAAGGCCAGGGAGGCAAAGAAGCTTTCGCCTCCCGATAGGGTTGTTGTGTCGCGCTCTTTGCCGGTGTGTGCGTCAAAGACCTTGAGGCCGAGACCGCCGCGATTGCGCCCGTCCTTCGCCTCATCGGTATACAGCAGCGAGTATCTGCCGTTGGACATTCTCAGCAAACGCTCGCTTGCAACTAGCGCTACCTGCTCGAGCCGAGACGCTAGGACATAGGTACTCAAGCGGTTCTTCTGCGCTGCCGATCCATCTCGCCCTGCACATAGGTTCGCCAACCGACGCGTGGTCTCATACTCCGCCAACAATGGCCCGATTGCTTCGATGCCTTGCTCGACTCCCGCCGAGCGGGCCTCAAGGTAGGCGCCGAGCTCCTGTGCTTTGTTTGTTACGATGCCCGCCGCCTGCAACCGTTCTGTGGCCGCGACCTCAAGCTGGGTGAGCATCGCCAGATCTGGTGCAGGAGACTTTGCCGCTTTGATCAACGTTGGGTCCGCCAGCACGGCAGAAATCCGCTGTTCCTGAGCAACGAATGCGTTCACCTGCAGGTTCAGTTGCTCAACTTCCCCGGGGACCGGCTGCTCGGTTCGCGCCTGCGCAATGTCAACGAAACCGCGTTCGAGTAACGCAGAATCCAACAGTGCTGATTGGGACCGTAGCTGGTCCTCCAACGAAGCAGCTCGCTTGTGGGCGGCGAGTAGTTCCACCACCGCCTTGCGCTGTTCGGTGAGCACCCTCACACGATCACTGATGGTTGCATACTGGTCCCGCTGCGCCTCCAACTCGCCAACAATGCGATCACGATCCCTCAGATCCACTGCGAGGGTTTCACGAGCAGCAGCGAGCTTGGCCTGAGCACTTTCCAGAGCCGCTGCTGCACGTTGCTCCCGAGCCTCGATCTCGAGGAGTGCATCCTCACATTCCTTCCGAGGCTCGGCGGCCAACAGCGCAGCATCAACGGCTGCACGCGCTGCGACGAGTTCCGCTGTCACCACCTCAACAGAATTCGTACCTGCCATCGCCTTCGCCGCATCTCGGCTTGCCTCGCAACTCGCTAAGTGCGATTCCGCCTTCGTCAGCGCGAGCTGGGCCTCGGCGACTCGACGTTCAGAGCTCGCTACTGCCTCATCGGAAACTGCTTCCGGGGACAGCGAAGCTGGCTCAGGATGCACAGTGCTGCCACAGACCGAACATGGTTCGTTCTCCACCAGCTGTTGGGCAAGCCAGGAAGCACGACCATCGAGTTGCTTCTCCCGCAGTTCGACATGGGCCTCGCGGCTACTGACGGCCACCGCTCGTTGCTGTTCAGCTGAGATGAGTGCCGCTGAAACGAGCTCGACGAGCCGCTCGAACTCTGCGATTGCATCCAACTGGGCCTGAAGACGCTCAACCTGAGGCCCAAACTTGCTCACCTCGAGTTCAGCAGAGAGACAGGCCTGGTGCCGCTCGGTGGCAGTTCGTCGCTGCTCAGGGATTGCTTCCAATGCGCTTCGGGCTTTGGAGATAGTTGTGTCAGCTGTAGCGACAGTTGCCTGATTCGAGTCGATCCGTTGAAGCAGCACCTCAAGTTGGTGTTCCGCTTCTTGAGCGGACTGCAGACTTCTCAGGACCTGGTCAAGCTCGGCGACTTGTTCGGCAAGCGCACTCTCGGGAAGGTCACCAATTCCGGGTGCGAGCAGCTCAGCGGTGGCCTTGGTTTGCTCCTTGGTCTGCAAAGCCGCCTCGCGCTGAGTGGTGATTGCGTCGAACAGGCGAAGACTCTCGCTGAGCTGAGCTGCGAGACCCGCGCGTTTCAAGCGCTGGATATTCTGAGCTTGTTCCTCACGACCAGCTTCCAGCACCGCAACATCCGCCTCGGCCTGGGCCATCTGCGCCTGTTGGTCAGCAACCTTCGCACCGAGTTCTGCGGCCGATCTCCACTGTCGGTGCTCCGACTCGGCGAACTGAAGCGCCTGAGATGCTTCTGAGCCAAGCTGTCGAACCTCCTCAAGGAGCGGCCCGACCCAGCTTTCGACCCCTGCCTTCTGCAGCGGGCCTTCGTACTCCTCGGCCTCGGCACGGTCGGCCATCAGTCGAAGCTCGTCGCGAATCTTTCGTTCCTGAGTCTCGACCTTGCTCCCCAACGCGTCGGCCTGCTCCTTCAACCAGTTTTCGAGTGCCTCAAACCGTTGCGTTGCGAACAGCATCTGCAACAACACTTGACGATCCCCACTTCTCGCCCGGAGGAACTTCGCAAAGTCGCCCTGGGGGAGCATCACCAGTTGGTAGAACTGATCAGCCTTCATGGGAAGCAATTCCGCCAGAAACTCATCAACATCGCGCGTACCTTCAGCTCGTGGCACCTCGCCGTCGGGCCCGATCTCGTAGAGCTCGACTTTGGAAGTCTCCTCGCGGAGGCCCTCGCCACGCTTCTTCAGCACTGACTGCTTGGGCGAACGGAAGATTCTGAATCGCCGAACACCGAGGGTTACTTCGAGCGTGACGGAGGTAACCACGTCACGTTGAGCGTGATGTGAGCGTAGGTTCGTTCCTTCCTCCCGGTCTCCAGGGACCTTGCCAAACAGCGCAAAGGAGATCGCGTCAAGGATCGTCGTCTTGCCCGCACCGGTTGGTCCGTGAAGCAAGAAGAGCCCATCGGCGGAGAGGTCGTCGAAATCCACCGTCTCCTGGCCGCCGAAGGAGCCAAAGGCCGCCACGGTGCAGCGATGAATCCTCATGAATGTTGCCCCTCATCGATGTTGATCGACCGCTCGTTGCCAGTGACGGAAGACTCCTGTCCGGAACGAAGTGACTCCAATCCCGCTTGAAGCAGCTTCGTTTCTGTCGGGAGAGCCGGGCGACCCCACATGTCAGCAATGAACTGTTCGGACAGCTCAAGATCGCTCAGCCCCGCGAGTCGCTTCGCGTAACTCAGGTCGTGCTGGTGGCCCAAGCGGGACTCCAGCGATAGCTCAAGTACATGGTCATATGACTGCCGAAGCCTCGCCATCGGCTCGATTGGCGTTTCGGAATCGGTGAGGTGGATTGAACACAGATCACTCCGGTGCGCCAGCAAAGAGGGCTCGTTGAGGAATTCCTCCAGCTCACCGGACAGCCGAATCACGGGCCGATGCACCGGCGTGGGTACTTGCCGGATAGCGACGGTGCCGTCTTGTTCAAGATCGACAATGGTGACCGACTTTGTGTGATGTTCCTCCGAGAACGAATAGGCCAGCGGCGAACCGCTGTAGACCACACGCCCATTCCGCGGCTGTTGCGCCCCATGCAGGTGACCAAGCGCCACATAGTCCACGCCTTCGAACAGGGCTGCTGACACCATGGCGCTACCACCTACGGAGATATCTCGCTCGCTCTCAGAAACCTCAGCGCCCGAACCGTCCTGGTCGCCGACTCCGACAACGAAGGCATGGGAGAGCACCACGCTCCGAGTACCAGGCTGGAGGCCACAGAGGTGGGCGCGAATCTGACTCATGGCGGCCTCCAGCACCGACTGATGGTCACAGCGCTGCGCTTCGAGGCTGCGCCACACCATTGCTGGCTCAAGAAATGGCAGCCCATAGATCGCTACTGGGCCATGGAGGTCGCTCAGCATCGTCGGAGCGGCGAGCGTCTCGATACTGGAATACATGTGAATACCCGCTGCTCGCATCAGCTCTGAGCCGAAGCCAACCCGAGCGGGGGAGTCATGGTTTCCGGTGATCGCAACGAGGGGCGTGCCAGCAGCGCTGAGCTGCGTGAGTACCTCGTTCAACAACGCAACAGCCTCAGTTGCGGGAATCGCACGGTCGTAGATGTCACCCGCGAGAAGAACGACGTCTACTTCCTCAGTTGCCACTACCTCGAGGAGGAAGTCCACGAACTCCCGTTGAGCCTCAAGGAGGGAATAGCCGTGCAGCGACCGGCCGAGATGCCAATCGGAGGTATGAAGCAATCTCATCTGTTTGTCCTCATTGCTAGGTCGCCCGATAACCGAGTTGCCAACCCAGATGCACGAGACACCCGACGCTCTACCGCCTCTGCAAGCACCTCAGGGGTAGCGATGATGGTCACAGCTTGGCGGGCACGAGTCACGCCGGTGTAGAGAAGCTCACGGGTCAGCATGGGCGAAGGGTCCTGTGGGAGCGACACAATGGTGTGGCCGAATTCTGATCCCTGGCTCTTGTGAATCGTCATCGACCACCATGTCTCAACTTCAGCGAGCTGCGTCGGAAAGAACAGTCGCGGCAACCCGGAGCCGGTGGACACCTCGACGACTCGGCGACCGAGGCTGCCATCCACAGCTGTTGGTTCGATGACCACCAGCCCGACATCGCCATTGCTGAGCTGGTTGATCCGATCGTTGGCCGTTATCAGGACCGGCCTGCCCAAGTACCAACGATGCTCCACTGAACTCGCCCCGAGATGATCTCGGAGATCTCCCTCGATGGCCTCAGTCCAGTGCTGCACACTGAATGGGCCTCGCCGAGTTGCTGCGAGCACCTTGACCGCCGCCAGTTCCTTGAAGGCCACCGAGGTATCGCCAACTGCGGCCGCCGCGATCACTCGCTGAGCGCTGTGCCCACACAAGGCCGTGAGCTCAGCCAGCCGGTCGGATTCATGTGGTTCGATCCACTGCAAAACCTCACCATCGGTGCGGAGCAACGAGAAAACCTGATCGACATCGCCTTCGTTGATCGCGGAGGCCAATCGGCTGATTGCTTGGCTACCGCTGTCGACTCGGAACACCCGGTCGAGCATCACCACGGCACCCTTCAGCGGAGATGTTGCAGCGGCGGACTGCGAGCCAGAGACGATGTCGCCGAGCACTGCGCCAGCCTCGATACTGGTCAACTGGTTTGGATCGCCGAGAAGTATCAGCTGGGTCTCTGGAGGAATTGCGGCGAGGAGTCGGGCCATCAGGGGCAACGAAATCATCGACGCCTCATCCACGACCACAATGTCTGCGCGCACCGGCGAGTCTGCGGTGCGGGCAACACGGGTGCCGCCACTGCTGCCAATCATCCTGTGGATGGTTTTCGCTTCCAGGCCCAGAAGGAACGCTGCGATCGAATCCTCAAGCCCAGCCAGGTTCTGTACTGCTGAGTGAAGCGCCTCAGTCATACGGGCCGCCGCCTTACCCGTCGGGGCGGCCAACAAAACCGTGGGCAGCCGTGCATCAGGCTGTGCATCCCAACTGCTCGTCGCGAGGGCGAGCAGTCGAGCGATAGTGCTGGTTTTGCCGGTTCCAGGACCGCCGCCGATGACCAAGAGTTGTCGCTTGGCTGCTTCTTCCACAGCTCGAACCTGGTTGGGATCTGTGTTGCTATGGCCAGGCGGAAAGAGCTGGTCGAGCAGTTGCCGCAACTCGACACCTACACCAATGCCCGACCGTGGCTTTGATGCTCGGCCGAGCAGATCCTCCGCAACCGATTCCTCGAAGCCCCAATACCGCGAGAGGTAGACCTTGCGGTTGTCGAGCACCAATGGCGGTGGAGGTTGAATCGCCTTCTGGCGCATCTCCTCAGCGGTGGCCGTGGCTGGCGATGCGAGCAACGCTGCCCACCATTGCTCGAGCGGCGGGAACTGCGCCACCCTCAGATCCTCACCGGAGGAGAGATCCACAAAAGGATCTTCAGTTGCCCCAAACTCCTCAAGTGTCGCGGTGAGCTCATCGAGATGCAGGCACACGTGGCCCATCCGAGTCACTCGCACCGCCAAGGCAAGAGCGAGGAGAACACTGGCGTCCTGAGTTGGAACGAGTTGCCCGATCGTTATGGCAGCGTGCATGTCTCCAACTGAGATGACTCCCGACCTCACAGAGGCGGAGAGGGCGGCGAACTCGGGGGCATCTAGGAGCGGCGAGCGAAGCGGCACAAGCTGTTGCTGGATCACTGCGGAACCTCAGATCGACCTGATTGTTGGCCATGAAGGAGTCCGCAGAGCTCCTCGATCAGGGCGACTGGAGGCCTCCATGAAAAGACGCCCCAAGGGCTGGGATTGGGTTGCGGTACCTCTGGCCCCGCCATCCCCCGTAGAAAGAGGTAGGCAATGCCACCGAGATGCACCTGCGGGGAATAGTCGGGAATTCGGTAGCGGAGGTATCGGTGCAATGCCACCGAGTACAGCAATGCCTGCAACGGATAGTGATGATCACCCATGGCCTTCGCGAGGTTCTCAGGGCCATAGTGCTCGACCCGGGGAACCTCTCCAGTTGGAGTCAGGTTGTTGGTTTTGTAGTCCACCACCACATACCGCCAGGAGCCATCGGGATTTGGAACCCGTGCGATGAGGTCGACGAAGCCCTCAAGATGACCGAGAAGCGAGGCGTTGTTCAGAGTACGAGCCAGGTTGTCAGCCCAGGGTCGAAGCGGGTCATCGCTCTGGAGGTGATGAACAATCAGGGTAGCGATGTCCTCCACAGTCGGAACAGGCTGCCTAGTCGCGCTGTGGCTGGTCGCGCTG
>DORQ01000245.1:4687-7039 GCA_003514205.1 Acidimicrobiaceae bacterium | reverse complement strand
GCTGTGGCTGGTCGCGCTGTGGCTAGTTGAACTGGTGCCGGCTGAACTGGTGCCGACTGACCTGTGGTGAACTCGAACCTCCAGGCCTGCGCCAAGCTGGAGTTGAAACCGCATTTCGTTCAACCGGTTCCGGTTCTCCAACTGGCGAAGCGAGGTCCCCCCAAAAAGGTCCCCCAAGGGAGATTGCAGGCTCAGCGCAAGAGCCTGAGCCAGCTCAGAAGGAACGATCTCGAGCCCGGTCGCAAGAATCTGATCGCCGCACAACAACGTGAGCTGCTCGACCACGTCAGGAGCGGTGAAGTCAGTGATCTCCAGCACATCATGGACAAGGGTTCCAAAGATGTTTGCCCCACGGAATCCGCCCATGGGAAGTGGACCCGCTAGGGATGCTGCCTCGACAGGACCTGTCTCCGGCTGGTCAAGGTGGCTGACATCTAGAGATCGGTCAGGCTCGTCCGCCCCGCCACGAAGCCCCAGTTCATCAAGTGGGTTGACTGACGCCTCTGCTGCTACAAGGCCGACTGCGTCATTGCTGACTCTGGCCTGAGCCTCGGAGTCGCCTGATTGGCCGACGCGCGCTATCAGCTCGTGGGCGCCTCTGGTCAACGAGCTGAACGAATGGCGGATTGCTCGACGATCCAATGGTCGGCTCAACTGCGCAAGCTGGAGATCCGCGTTGGGAACGGCAGAACTCTCTGCCATTCGACGGGCCAAACGCGTGGGCACTTGAACCACCTCAGCCGAGAGCCCGCCCTGAGCCGAGGCCACAACCGCTGTGAGCCCTTCCGATACCTCTGCAGCACGGGGCTCCGCGGGTCTGGTGACCGTTCCGGTCTCAGAAACCAGCAGGGCCCCAGATGCATCCCTGCTGAACAGAAGCTTTGCGCAAGGGCTTGCTGCAGAGTGTAGGTAGCTCTGATACCACACCGCGCAGTGGTGGCTCGCTCGCGTCATCGCCACATAGAGGAGCCGCATCTGTTCGCCGTCAACCTCGACCTTGGCCAACTCTTTTCTTCGTTTTGAGCCGGACTTGTCGGGCCATTCGCAGTCGTTCGCAATGTCAACGCACCGGCGCACCTCGCCGCTCCCAGTGGGAGCTGCAAAAACCACTCGATCCTTGGGGTCCAGCGGCGCCTTAAAGAACATTGGAACGCACACCACGGGGAACTCGAGGCCCTTGGAGACATGTGCCGTGAGTATCTGTACTGCGTTCGCTTCCGATTCGATTCGGCGCGCCGCTGGATCCTCTCCACCCTCGGAGGAAGCAACCCGGAGCTTCTCAAGTGTCTGCAAGAGCCCCGCCGGACCGACGTTGCGGGGAGCGGACCGAGCGAGCAGCTCACTACAGTGATCGATGTCGGTGAGGTTCCGCTCGCCATCGACTCGAGCCAACACTTGTTGCAGTACCGCGCTTTCGCCCCGCACCCTCCGCAGGAACTCGTTGACACCTCGTCCGACGAGCAGCTCGCCCCAGGCTTGGAATCGCTCCTGCAACTCTCCGAGCTGGTGAGTCTCGACTGTTGCAAGTTCCTCCGCTGTCCAGCCAACGAACCATGACAACGCGGCAGTCTTCACGCGCCGTTGATCAGCTGGTTGGGCGATGGCGTCAAGGAGCCAATACCAATGCATGGCCGCGGGCGACTCGAGTACCGAACCCGCACCCATGACTACCGAGTCGATCCCCAGCAGTTGCAGCTGGCGCTGAAGATCTGGTGCCTCAGACTTCGCTTTCAGCAGTATTGCGATGTCACGCGGCTCCACTGGCCGAAGTTCAGAACTCTCCGATTCCTCCGGGGAAGCGGATCCTGCCGTGGTGGGGATCAGCCCTCGGTCGAGAAGATCCGCAATGTGCAACGCGCAATCCCTGGCAACTGCACGCTGCGCTGGAGCAGATTTGAGCTGTTCTTCGAATGCAGGGATTCGGACCGCTACCGGTGCTATTGGGGGTCCGACCTGTACGGTGAGCGCTGATTTCTGGCGAAGCGGAGAAGCCCTAACCGGACGGAACACAATGTCGGCCGATCCAAACCGGAGACCCTGAAAGAGCGCAGCCAAGCCGTTCAACACACCCGCATCGGAGCGCCAGTTGGTGTCCAAGGTGAAGTGGTGTTGCGCAGTAGCTATCGCTGCGCGATAGGTATGGATGTCTGCGCCACGAAAGCTATAGATGGCCTGCTTTGGGTCGCCGACCAAGACGAGTCGCGGATTCTCAGAACCTGAACCGAAGAGCGCATCGAAGATCTGCCACTGCACGGCATCGGTATCTTGAAACTCGTCGATCAAGGCGACTGAGAAGCGGGATCGCAAGGCTGCACGCGCCGACTCCACGGGACCAACACCCTCGGAGAGATC
>DORQ01000245.1:0-4548 GCA_003514205.1 Acidimicrobiaceae bacterium | reverse complement strand
AGAGATCACCCGGAGAAGACTCGGGTGAACACAACACGTCACGCAACGAGGTGAGCAGATCATCAAAGGACATCGACTTGCTGGTCTGACGGAGCACTCGACACCGACGCAAGCTCTCCTCCACCAGCCTCAGGCGCGCCGTGACGAGGGCGAGATCGGGCTCGGCCATCGTTGACAGCTCCTGGTGATCCGCTAGAAGGTCGGGAGCTACGGCGATCCCAGCGTTGCTCTGAATCAGGTTCGCCGCGGCGAGGATCTTCGCCTGGTCCAGTGCCTGAGGAGGCATCGAGCCATCGAGCGCATGTTCGACAAGGAGGTCGTTGATCACCTGACGTAGGAGTTGTCCGCCATCGTCTGCGAGCTCAGCATCCTGGTCATGCAATGCCGTGCGCCCCATCAGTCCGAGCATCTGCTGAGCGAACCCGTGGATCGTGCTGATCGTCGCAGAGTCGAATTCGGAAAGAGCTCGCTGAGCAAGGCTTAGTCGGCTTCGAAGCAGGTCTTGGCCAACCTCGGGCCCAGCCAGAGAGTATTCGAGGAGAGCACCCGAATCGGGGTAGTGCCCATCGATCGCAGCTGCCAACGCGCTACCGCATCGTAGGAGTCGGGCCCGAACTCGTTCGGCCAGCTCCGCTGCCGCCGCCCGCGTGAATGTGACGAGCAACACCTGAGCGATGGGTACTTCCTCTTCGAGGATCAGCCGAACCGCGAGACTTGCAAGCGTGAAAGTCTTGCCAGTCCCCGCGCTGGCCTCAATCGCCACGACCCCTTTGGGTATCGGCTGATCGAGGCGAAAGGCCGGACTGTTGGCCAAGTCGTTGGTGTGATCCTCAGCCATAAGCAGAGCCTGAACTTCGCTGTGAGGCACTCTTCTTTGCGGCCTTCTTTGCTGGCTTTTTCGCCAGCGCCTCAAGATCATCCGTAAGAACGCAGGATCGATCAAAGATTCCCCAGAGCAATCGGCTGTAGAAGGTGGCTCTGGTCGGGGACCCGATCGCTGTGCCAGGAGAAATTCCGAACTGCGCGAAATCTTCGTCCCGAGTCTCGAGTTCCATCAGTTCCTCAAACTCTAAGTCCCCAAACGCCAGCATGGTGGCGGGATCAAGCCGATCGCCGTAAGCAAAGCCAGGTCCGGTCGAGAGCCAGGCCTTTTGCGCCTCTGAATCCCCTTTACCGAGTGGTGACAGGGAGTAGGAAGTTTCCGAGAAGATCGGCACTACGTCGCAGTGGGCCCACCGATAGAGGGCAACCAGTTCGACAAGTGCTCCGCGCGCCAGCCCGCGCGGATCGGAGGACTCTCGGAGTTCAATGAGCCGCCGCTCCACTGGTTGGGCCTTGCTCGAAGAAGCCGACTTTCCAATGAGTATCGCGACGCACCGCTCGGCCCGAGGTGCTTGCGTTGCTGTGAGTGCGAGCAAATCGACCCAGGCCTGCAGTATTCGCTTTCCCTTCAGTTTCCCGACGCCAACCTGCACCGGACCCCAACGCCCAGGGCTGGGAATCACCGTCACAGAACCGAACAGGGTTGTAGTGGGGTCCAGCGCGCATTCGATCACAAGCGCTTCCGAGAGACCCCAATCGATCCCCTGCGAGCGAGCGCAGTCCAGTAGCGAGGTAACCAATTCGCTTTCCGCTGCAACAGCGGCTGAGCCAAAGCTTCCTGGGGGAAGCCTCCCACTGGCGGCCTCGATTGCTTCGAGATCATCCGCCGCTGCACCACGAAGCCTCGTCTGCAGCAGGCGATCTCCCAATGACCATTTCCCGAGGGAGTCAAGACTGATCGGGATCTCGTCCTCAGCGCTCTCAGCAGTGGTCGGGCCGATATGAAGACCCAATCGCTTGGACAAGAAGGCCTGAGGTGGCGACTGAAGTGTCCGGATGAGGTCGACGAGTTCCACCGTTCGCAAATCAAGTTCGGGCGCCAACGGTCTGGAAAGGACCGGAGGTGCTTCGGATCGTTGCCCAGCAGCGACCATGGCACCGTTGAGCGCCACAGGATCGAAGCTTTGGCGCGGGGTACGGAAGTTTGCGGGGTCAAAGCTATTGCAGGGATGCGTCTGCAAGAGGCTCCCATTTAGCTGAGCGGGATCCGCTCCCCCCAGCAACCCGGCACAGGTGTCGGCCAACTCCGCCAACGCGGCTGGCATGGGCACTGGATGGTTGTTCACACGGTTCCAACCGGTTCTCGTCACCACCAATTGCTCTCGCGCGCTCATCACTGCCTCGAGGAGAGACTGGCGCAGATCGGATCGTCGGTCACGATCGCCAATCATCGGCGATGAAACGATGAGATCATCGGCCTCGCCGCTTCCGGCACGAAGCGCTTCCTCGTCGCAACCCAGTAGGAATATCACCTGAAAGGGAACCCCGCGAAGTGCTGCGAGTGAACTCACGGTGATCCCTCCGCGAAACAGCCGCCCCCCTGATGAGGTGCCCGACAGCTGTGCTCCTAGGAACGTCCGAAGCTCGATCAACGCGAGGGTCGCCTGACAGGTGGGTGTGACGGATTCACCGAGCACTGATGAAGACGCATCGGGCGAACCGCCGCGCGAATCGCGCTCAATCGAGGCCAGCATGCCCAGTAGCGAAGACATCTGCCATTGCTGGTCTACGGGGATGTCAAAGAAGGTTCCTAGGAGCGAGCGCACGAGGGGAACCCACCGATCGATACCCATCGGCGCCGAGCTTTGCTGAGCTGCGAGTTCTAGCAGTTCGAGAATCTCCGCAAATCTCCCAGCGAGGGCGATGTCGCTGCCCTCAACATCAATCGGAGCAATCCCTCCGAAGCCAAGTTGATCAGGCGAGGAACACAACGCAATTCCGGCGAGTAGCCGCTGCACTGCGCCCGCCCAGCTTCCCGGCGAATAGGTATCAACCCCTAACCAATGAGATCGATGTTGAGCAGAGAGCCCCCAGTTGATCGAGCACTCCTGAACCCATTCAGACAGCCGCGCAAGGTCGTCGTCGGAGAGCCCGAAGCGCTTTCTCACCGGCGCGAGCGATAAGAAGTCGCTCACCTGAGCGGCAGCACACCTGCCATCCAACAGTGTCAGTAGGCTCACGAGGGCTCCACCAAGAGGATTCAGGTTCTCGAGGTGCCGGTGCGCAATCTGGTAGGCGAGTTGAGGAGGTGAGTCCTTGGAGTTGGCATTTCCCCAAACGGTTGTCGAACCGTGGATTGTCTGGGCGTAGCTGAGGGTGCCGCTCGAAGCAGATGGACCAAAGACGGCCTCGATCAGCGGAGCATAGGTTGTGAGATCGGGGCAGAGCACCGCAATATCGGACTCTTCGAGTGAGGAATCCTCCTCAAGAATGCTCAGAATTTGGTCCCGTACTACCTCCACTTGACGAATCTGGCCATGACATTCATGGATTACTACTGAACCGTCTGCGCTCGCGCGGGGAATTGATGGGGCGGGAGCGACCATGGCCCGATTGACGCTGGCTTGGAGAATCTTGAGAAGCGATGCACCAGAAAGATCCTCAATGTCGGGAACTCGCAGAGAGACAGCATCCTGTGGCGCAACGATGGACAAGAGTTGGGCTGCTTCTAGTGCTGGTCTACCCCAGGATCGCAATAGCGGTAGCACTGGCGACTCATCCAACACCTCACGCTTCACACCGAAGCTTTGCCGTTCGGTTGTTCGCATGTGGGCACCCCGTTCGGTCCCGCTGCTACGTCCCCATTGCGCCAAGCCAGAGGAGGGTTCCCACATGAAGAGGTGGACCTCCCGACTCAGCGCAAGTGCGTCGAGTTGGGCGAGGAGAGAGTTGGCACCCACCAAGGTGGTGAACCCAAAGAGCGAAAGACGTTGGGGCAGCCCACAGGCCTGCTCGTTGAGTCGGCCTTCGTTCAATGCACTATCAAGCAGTTCGGCAGGACTAGCGATGCCAAGACGCTCCCGTACCGCTAGGAACAACTCGGCCTGCCAGCGCGCATCAGGGCGCAGTGGGGCGCCCTGTGCGTCGCAGAAATCTCCGACCGCCCAGCGGCACAGCATCGCTGGTCGGTCGGTAACGTACCGGGCGAGCAGTTTGGAAAACCGTGTGGCGGCCCCAAAGAGAGAGGTCTGGCCCTCCTGCATGGCTGGCACGATCTCCAGAGCAGCAGGGTGTGCGCCTCGAGATGAGCGCGCCGGTGCTGCAGCGAGCGTCTCGGCGACTGCCCATACCAGCCGGTCTGGGTGCCACGGGTCGTTCTGATGCCAGTCGTTGCCTCCCTGCGATAGAAGTGCTCGACGCAGCTCGCCAACGAACCCGAAATGAATGTTGGCGGCAATGCCATCCGTGGCTCCTGGCGCCGCGCCAAGCGATGTCGAGCACTGGATCTCAAGCCAATCCCTCAGCCCAGGCGAAGGAATACCGACCCATTCGACCTCAAAGGGATCCGGAAGCGGCGTCCGCACAACCTCAATGAACGCACCCGCCAGCCGCTCCATTGAGTGCTCCGTGTGGATCTGCAACATGGAGCCGACAGTACTCCGCACCCCTGACAGCCTGGATCTCCCCACTGCAGGAGCTTTTCCTCGCCAGCCAGATCGGCAGCTC
>DORQ01000084.1:8044-9225 GCA_003514205.1 Acidimicrobiaceae bacterium | reverse complement strand
GCGTCCTCCATCACGTTGTAGAGCTCCCAACGGTCCTCCTCAAAGGGACGGAACGGATCATCGGTGGGTTCATAGGGAAACATTGGATGAAAGGCCACAGCCTTCCACCCCTCGTGATAGAGCGCCCGGCAGCCGAACTGTTCGTAATACTGCAACGATCGACCTGGGGCCGCAGCATCACCAAGGCTTGGCACCAAGCTGGCACCGGCAAGCGGCTTCTGTGGCACCCCGTCCAGCTCGGAGGGCATCTCCTGGCCGAACCACTCCAGAAGTGTGGCGCCGATGTCGCTGGCATGCACGTACTGAGGTCGAATCGCTCCAGGGTCAGCAATACCGGGAGCCGAAATGATGAGGGGATCGCCAATGCCTCCCTCATGGGTTTCGCGTTTCCAGCGGCGATACGGGGTATTGCCAGCGAACGCCCAGCCCCACGGGTAGTTCGGGAAGGAGTTCGGCCCGCCGATCTCCTCCAACCGCTCGGCCGTGGCTACCGCATCGTGTGGCATTCCGTTATAGAGGTAGGCGCCGTTGAACGTGCCGGTTGGCCCGCCCTCGGCGGAAGCGCCGTTGTCCGACATGATCATCACCACGGTGCGGTCCCCATCGGGGGTTGCCTCGAGGTGGTCCAGCAGTCGACCCAGCTGCTCATCGGCATGGGAGATCAACGCTGCGAACGCTTCCATGAGCCGAGCCGCAACCACCTGGTCCGGCCGGGACAGCGAGTCCCAGGCAGGTACCCAAGATGGCCTCGGGCTCAGCACCGTGCCAGGGGCGATGATCCCTTCCGCGATTTGGCGCGCAAAGACCCGTTCTCGCCACGCATCCCAGCCATCGTCAAACTGCCCGCGATAATGATCCAGCCAACGCCTCGGGGCGTGATGAGGAGCATGGCCTGCGCCAAAGGCCAAGTACATGAAAAACGGCTTGTCGGGCTCGCTTGAGCGGAGATCGTCAATCATGGAGATCGACCGATCGACCATCATCTCGCTGAAGTGATGGTCGGGATCCTCAATCGGCGGAAGTGGGCTGTTGTCGATCACGAGGTCGGGGGCGAATTGGCTGGTCTCTGCTCCCAGGAACCCGAAGAACCGTTCAAAGCCAACCGCCAATGGCCACCGGGCGCGGCTTGCCCCACCGTGCTGTTCCTCCGCTGGGCACAGGTGCCATTTGCCAACAGCGAA
>DORQ01000084.1:7306-7807 GCA_003514205.1 Acidimicrobiaceae bacterium | reverse complement strand
GGAAACCCAGAGGCCAACTCTGTAATGCCGCCGATTCCTGCAGTGTGAGGATTTCGCCCGCTCAGCATCGCGGCACGGGTTGGGGAGCACATGGCCGTGGTGTGAAAGCTCCGGTAGCGAAGCCCTTGAGCGGCCACCCGGTCGATGTTTGGCGTTGCGAGATCGGAGCCGAAGCACCCGAATTGGCCAAATCCAACGTCGTCGAACACAACCATCAGCACATTCGGGGTGCCGGCGGGTGGGGCAGGCGAGACTGGGTACGCATCCTCGCTGTCGGCCATCGTTCGGCCGATTCGACCGGGGAACGGAGTGCCTTCGCTATAGGTGTTCACCATGATGAGTCTGGGCTCCTCCGCGAGCGGTTCGATTGTGCAGCCTGGCAGTCTTCGCCCACAGCTCGAACGGTTGAACCACAGTCACAGCTACCAGGGTGAAGGCTAACCCGAGCACCACGCGCAGCGCTGCCGCGCTCGGGCCATGCACGTCGGGAAGCAGTCGCTC
>DORQ01000084.1:0-7054 GCA_003514205.1 Acidimicrobiaceae bacterium | reverse complement strand
GCGGCCACACACCATCAACAGGGCGAGACTGCGCAGAGCCAGCGTGGTTGAGGTCAGCGTTGTTCCAACGAGAGCTTGTGAAATGCCGGCGGCACCGACAGCTGCGCCAACTGCCCAGTTCGGAATGCTCCAGCGGTTCGGCGCGAAGATCGCAGCTTGCCCCCAGATTGCCCCGCCAACGAACACCGCTAGTTGCACCAGAAACCCGCCGAGACGGCCACACCACAACGTCGCGGATTCACCGACAGCGACGGCGACGATATCGAGGATCACCGCTACCACGACACAGCCGATACTCATGCCGATCAGGATTCGGCGTCTCGCTGCCTCTGAGCGAGCCCTTCCAACTCCGAGGATGAGTATAAACAGAAAGAGGACATAGGTCTGCAAGTACCACAGGTGGGTCCACAAGCCCTCAATTCCCACGAACCAGCCTGATCGGCCATGTTGCACCAGCCCTTCTGGGTGCGGGCTCAGGAACGGAAGGAACGTGGTCATCGTCCGATACCATCCCAACTCCCCGAGTGCTCCCGCCACGCTGACGATCACAACCACGACGAGCGCGTACGGGAACAACGGAACCAGCACCCTCCGCATACGACGGGACCAGAACTCGTATGCCCCGCTTCGATCGAGGGCAGGCACTGCCAACGTTCCGGAAATCCAGAACATGACCGACATCGCCGGAATCAGTGTAAGCGCAGTGATGTCGGTGAGATGGAAGGCCAGCACCCGACCAATTGCCAATGCCCGCAAGAGGTCAAGTGCCGCGCTCCTGTTGGTAGCGACCGTCATGGCGCCACAATTCAGTACTGCTTCAGTTGGCTATTAGAGCTGGCTGAGGAGATCAATGACGACCTGAGTCAGGGACTGACCATTGTTGAGCTGCGCATAGCCACCATTGGTCGATGCTGCCCAGGATTGCCAATGAGCGGCCGCGAAACTGCTGGCATTGACCTGCATGAGGTGAACGCCAGAGGCGGCCATGTCAGCCAAGGCGTCGTCATGGAAGTCCAAATCATCGCCGCCGCAGTTGAAGGCACCATTTCGACCCAGATCGAGCCCAGTGTCCCAGGTTCCCCCGGAGACTCCTTGGTTCAGATTGGGGTCATGGGGGACGTTGTCGGAGAAGTTGACAACCAGCTTCAACGCCCCGGGCCGGAACCCGAGTGCGGCTGAAGTATCAGGTTGTGCCAGCTCCCACAACGCTCGGGTATACGCCTCGGGACCATCAGCGCCGCCTGAGACTCCCAGGCCGTTGATGGCGCCCTGCACTGGTGCAGCACTGGCGGTCAATGGCTGATTCAACAGGAACGGATAGTCGGACCCGCTGCCATAGGTGCTGCTGTAGTTCGTCAACCCGCAGCCGGCAGCATTCACTGCAACTGCATAGTCGCGGTAGGTGGTCACGCCGAAGGTGAAACTTGTTCCAGGCGCTGCGACATTGAGGTTATTGATGAGATCAGTAGCCTCGGTCTTTGCCTGCTGAACCACCGAACCCATGGAACTCGTCAGGTCGAACGACAACACAACATCAACAACTGGCGGGAGCTCAAGGTTGACAATCAACTCCACGCTGCAAAACACCGCGCTGCCTGCAACCTTTTGAAGCGTGTAACTCCCCGTGGAAACAGTGGTCACGGGGATCGGCACGCGGGGCCCGCCGTTGAGCAGGTCCTCCTCACAGGTCATTGCGCCTGGGTCAAAGCCCGGGGGTGGATTCGCAGTGACTGCCAGCTGAGTACCGGAAGCACCAGGCCTCCAGGCGAAGTTCGCTGCCGCCGCCGCGCTCGTGGTGTCAGTAGCTGTGGGACCAGATGCACCGACTGGCTGAGTCCACTGTGTTGGTGTTGGTGTCGCAGTTGTTGTGATCACCGAGCCGAAGACAGGACTGCCGTTGAACTCAGTCAGAACGCTCAAGGAGTTCTCGCACAGCTTCCGCGCGATCTCTCCGAACGCGTCGGCCAGCTTCTCGAAGCCGGTGATCTTCGTGTAGTCGGTATCTTCGATAGCGGCTCCACCACCAAGCGCGTTGGGCCCACTCAACGAGATCAATGTCTGCGCGTCGACTGCGCCAACTCCTACTGCTAAGAGGTGAGTCCCGCCCGCCTTCAAAGCGTTCGCCTCAGCGATTGGCTCTGTGTATTCCGAGCCGAGGCTGGCAGGAATCCCCGGGTGTCCATCGCCCAAGTTGACGTAATGCAGATTCGGATTTCCATCTGTGAACACAATCGTCAAGTCGCCCCCACCATCTGGGGATCGTCGAAGAACCTCAAGTCCCGACTCGATGTTGGTCGCGCCTGCGCTTGGCAGATTCGGCATGACGAAGCTGTCGGCCGTCTCCCAGACGAGATCGCTGATGTTGGTAGAGCCAGTGACGGAACCGCCCGGGTGAACAGTGGCAGTGTCGGAGAAGGAAGCCACTTTGATCCTGGAGCCGGTGTCTTGAAGGAGATCAACAAGCACTTGGCCAGCCTGAGCCACGAGCACCGAATCAGCACCAATCGAACCCGACCGATCAACAACAAACGAGACATCGAGCCCGCACCCGGCCATGAGGCGTGGATTTGCCGCCGGGGTTACACCCCCGCCCGAACCGCCTGGAGTAGTACAGCTCAGCGATACTGCCGCTATCGCCGTCACGCATGCTGCGCGTCTCAGATTCATAACATCGCCCCCCAGCTCTTTCGTTTCGGAAGGAATCGTAACACCTCAAGCCTGCCAAGCAAGAGAATCGATGTCGCTAACTCCTTGTCGTTGTCGATTCGATCGACTGCAACCAAATCACTGCCCGAGATTCCAGGCGGCTTGCTTCCACATCGACCATTCCGCAGAGCCGCCACTCCCCCGTTTGCTCGGGATCCACGAGGATCTGGGTCACCGGCCACAACCCCGTCGGGACTCCACCTGGGGGCGGCTCCGCAAGCTGAAAGAACTCGCCAGAGCGAGCGTTTGCGTCGATACCGATCCAGCTATGTTCGGCCCACAACGGTGCCATCAAGTCCGCGATCGGCACTGGTTCGCTTCGCTCAGCGGGCCATTGCGCATCCAGCACCGCGTAGTCACGGCGAGCCAACGCTTGAACCCATCGGAACATCTCGGTGCGAATCATCGCCCGGAACGCACGCCGGTTGCGCGTGGCGTCTCGCGGCGCCCCATCAAGCAACGAATCTGAGTCAGCCTCCTCCACAGCCTGGCCGGCTCGAACGCGTTCCATGCGCTCCCATTCATCGATCAGTGAGGGATCGACGCTGCGGACGACCTCGCCGAGCCATTCTGTGATCTCGGCGAGCTCTTCGGTCCTCAAGTCCTCGGGAACGTTGTTATTGAGCGCCCGATAGCAGTCGGTGAGATAGCGAAGAAGGAGTCCTTCAGAGCGTTTGGCGCCGAGATGTTGAACATAGCCCGAGAACGTGTCACCCAACTCATACAGGTCTCGGGCGATCGACTTTGGTCGCACCCATTCTCCGGCAAGCCATGGATTGACCTCGAGGTGGATCTGCCACGCCGCTTTGAGTTCCTCCTCGAGCGGCTTTGGCCATTCGACCTCGGCGACGAGGTTCTGGCGTTCCTCAAACTCAACGCCCTCAGATTTGAGACGGTTCCACAACTCGTCGCGAATCTTGTCGCGCTGGGCCAACACCAGCGCGGTTGGGTCCTCCAAACTTGCCTCGATCACGCTCAACATGTCGAAGGCCATCGCATAGGGGTTCGGTCCTGGGTTGGATCCGGCGACAGTGTCTGATTCCGCGACAGTGTCAGATTCCGCGACGGTGTCAGATTCCGCGACAGTGTCAGATTCGGACGAATCCCCGTCTGTGCTGAACGCCATCAACATGTCAACCACAAAGGGCGAAAGCGGGCGATCCAATGAGAACCGCTCCTGCAGCGACTCATGTACCCGCAACTCGCGACCTTCAGCATCGGGCGTTGCAAGTGACTGAAGAATCTCGGCCTCCAGAAGTGACGAGATGATGTCTTGGGATTTCGTGTGGAGCAGCTCCTTGCTTCGTTGGGTCGTGAAGCTTGCCTCGATGAGCGAACGAATCCACTCTCGGCCATCGCCGGGTCGGCCGAGCAGATGCAGCACCATGCCGTGGTTGATATCGAATCGGCTGATCAGCGTCTCGGGGACCCCGTGCACCAACCGTTCAAAGGTGTCAGCGTTCCAGTCCTTGAAACCACGCTCAGGCGGCTTCTTCTTGTTCTTGACGCGTTTACCCGCAGTTGCCGCCTTGGCCTCTGCCCGCCGATTCTCCACCCAGTGGGCCGGAGCCTGAGCCCACACGGTCCCCTCCGTGTCATAGCCCCTCCGGCCGGCCCGCCCGGCGATCTGTTGAAACTCCCGAACCGACAGGCCACGCATCTTCGAACCGTCGAACTTGCAGAGCTGGGTGAGCAGAACAGTCCGAATTGGAATGTTGACACCCACGCCAAGGGTGTCGGTTCCACAAATCAGTTTGAGGAGGCCCTCCCGCGCGAGCCGTTCCACCAGCATTCGATAGCGAGGTAGCAGGCCAGCATGGTGAACCCCAATACCTGCGGCTAAGAACCTCCGGAGGTCGTTCCCGAAGGGGGTATCAAAGCGGAACCCTCGCATCAGTTCGGCCGCCTGAGCCTTCTCCTCTTTAGTGAGTACATCCAGGCTCAGGAACGCTTGGGCAGCCTCGGTCGCCGCCCGCTGGGTGAAGTAGACCACGTAAATCGGTGCGCGTTTCGTCTCAAGCAATTCGGCGATGCTCTCATGCAGCGGCACTTCCGAGTAATGAAACTCGAGCGGGACGGGACGGGGCCCACCAGCGATGAGCGACACCTCTCGAGAGGAGGTCGACTCAAGGTGCGTCTCGACCCAGCCCGTATCGCCCAAAGTGGCAGACATCAGCAAGTAGCGGGCGTCGACGCATTCGAGGAGCGGCACCTCCCAGGCCCAGCCACGGTCACGATCAGCGAAGAAATGGAACTCGTCCATGGTGACGTGAGCGACCGGCAGCGTGCTGCCTGATTGAAGCACGGCGTGAGCGAGGATCTCTGCAGTGCAGCACAGGATCGGCGCAGCAGGGTTGATCTGTGAATCCCCTGTCACCATCCCGACGTTGTCGGACCCAAAGATCGCCCTGAGATCGAAGAACTTCTCAGACACCAGTGCCTTGATCGGAGCTGTGTACACCGAACGCTGACCTCGGGCAAGAGCGTCGTAATGGGCAGCGGTCGCCACGAGCGACTTTCCCGACCCAGTTGGCGTCGTGATCACCACATGGTTCCCCGACAGCAACGCGAGCACAGCGTCTTCTTGAGCGGGGTACAACTCAAGGCCACCCTGTGACACCCACTCGGTGAACCCGTCGAGCAACACATCGGCGGTGGGATTGGGCGGGAGGGGCAACCGACATTGCTCCAGGTTGATCCACCGTTGGTCGTTTTTAGGTGGTTCAATCATGGCCACAGTCTGCCTGAGCATGCGCCCCGTTCCCCCATTTGCGCCCTATGAGGCGCTAGTGTCCTCTTTGGCCGTGCGGGCGGCCCATCAGGAGGCGGTAATGGATAACGACCCAACGCGGTCCGAGGAGCCCAGACGCCCTCGAAGCGCAGCGATGTGGTGGGCGACAGGAGCCCTCGGACTCGGGACGGTTCTGTTCCCCTTTCACGGCATCCCAACAATCGAGAATCATCTCACCGACAAGATCGAGGTCAGGCTCGACACGATCGGCGAGTCAGCCGCGACCGTCGAGTTCAGTGGACAGGATGGCCGAATCTGCGGCCTTTCCAGCCCCACCGTCGTCGACAAGGCGACGGCACTCGCAAGCGCCTATGGAGTTCACACCCTCAACGTGTGCGACAAGGACCTCGCGACATGGCGAGCAAACAGGTCGAAGCAGAACAACGGCGACTCCGCCGACACTGCGGGCAACGAGGGCGCAGGCGATGCCGCCGATGATGCAGATGGCAGCAAGGATTCCGACTCGCCTGGAACAGACGGCTCGAAATCTGGGAGCGGCACCGCCAACGACGCAGTAGCGGCAACGATGAAGTTGTTCCGACCCGCTGCCGAGTTTGATTCCGAGGGTCTGATGACCCTCACGGGCACTGTTCCGTCGGAACTCGCTCACCTTCAGCTGGTTCAGGCAGCCCGAAATGCAGTTGGCGCAGACAAGGTGCGCGACCAGTTGACAGTCACTGTTCCAACCACTCCCTCAGCCGAGGCTGATGGTGTGGTGACGAGTGCCTTCACGTCGCTCGGCTCCATCATTGAAGCAATGCCCAAGAATCTAGTGAGCGGCGTTGCGAAGGTGACCGACGACGGCCTCAAGCTCACGGGGATCTATGTTTCTGAGGAGCAGAAGTCGGCGTTTGAGGGGGTTGCCACCGCAGCTGTTCCCAGCGACGGCGCCACACCCGGAACAGCACCGGCCGGCTCGACTGACGAAGGCACTGGTGGCACCCAGAAAGCTGCTGATTCAAACAATCCGCTCGCTCCACTCGCCACTGATTTGTCCCCTCGTCCGGTAGCCACCGAAGAGGATGCAGCGGCTGTACAGGCTCGCCTCAACGAGGTGCTCGCTGGACGAGTGATTCCCTTCGCTCCTGGCTCCGCTGCATTGCTTCCAGAGGCGCAACCAATCCTCCAAGAAGTTTCTGCTGCAGCGAAGCAGTTCGCAGGTCTTCGGATCTCTGTTGATGGGCACACCGATTCAGACGGAGCAGATGCCGCAAATCAGGCTCTTTCACAGGCACGAGCCGAATCAGTGCTCTCCGCATTGATTGCAGATGGTGTTCCCGCCGAACAACTCACAGCGATTGGCTATGGGGAGACCCAACCACTCGTACCCAATGATTCACCAGCCAACAAGGCTCAGAACCGACGTGTCGTGTTCACAGTAGGAAAGGCGTAAGGACAATGCCGTACACACTAGGAAAGATCTGGTTCTGGTGGCTGCTCGCAGCCGCTATTGGGTTCGCTATCGAGAAACTTTTCCCTAACTTCAAGCAGGAGGACAATGTGTTCGAGTCGAACACCAAGCTCCTCGCAAACAACAATAAGCTGGCCGAGGCTCAG
>DORQ01000124.1:10123-14722 GCA_003514205.1 Acidimicrobiaceae bacterium | reverse complement strand
GTCCTGCCCAGTTCGGGTGCTAGCGAACGTCCGCTACTCACTGGTCGAGGTCTTCTGGTTGGTCCGTGGAGCCTGGTGGATCAGCTGGGTCGGTCGATTCCGTTGAGTCCGAACTCGTCGCGACGGGCCCAACATAGGCCGAGGTGGGCGGAACGTTTGCGGCCTTGGCGGCCTCGACCATGCCGAGGTCAGCCACCGCGATCCGAAGTACTTCATCGGGCGTCTCAAGTGCCGATTGTCGACGTTGGAGCGACTCTGTGTCCGCCCGTGCATCGACGATCTTCTGGTTCAGCGAATCCAGTTCACCTTGACCATCGATCAGTGCAATGTTGACCATCATCGCTGCAAACATCAACCCAAGACCGATGCATGCAAGCACCACCGCCATTGGCGTGAGTCTTTTGGCCCGTTTGCCATCAATGACTCGAAGCTTCTTTGAGCTCTGCGCGCCGTTGGTCGAGTTCGCGCTTTGTCGGGGCGCTGTGGCTGTCGACCGCTTCGATGGCGCAGCAGCAGCGCTCATGACGCGTCCACCTTCACCTCAGCCAACTCAGCTCGAGGCAGGAACCTCACTGACTCGACTGCACGGATTCTCACGGACTCAGACCGTGGGTTGCGCTCAAGTTCAGCAGCGTCCGCCTTCACAGCGCCGCGTCGAAGGAGTCTCACCTTTGGCTCGGCACCGCAGACACAGCCAAACTTGGGAGGGCAGACGCATCCGCCAGTCTCCGCTTGGCGAAATCGGTCCTTCACGATCTTGTCCTCGCCAGAGTGATAGCTCATGGCCACACAACGCCCCCCGGGCAGGAGTAGATCAATTGCCTGTTCCAGGGTGGTGCCCAGGATGGCGAGTTCCTCGTTGGTCTCGATTCGCAGTGCTTGAAAAGTCCTCTTTGCTGGATGACCGCCTTTTCGCCGTGCAGCAGCAGGTATGGCAGTGCGCACAATCTCTGCGAGTTCGGTGGTCGTTTCGATTGGCCGCTGCGAAACAACTGCCGCCGCGATCCGCCGAGCAAAACGCTCATCGCCATAACGGTCAAGAAGACTGGCCAGTTCCTCCGCGGGATACGTGTTCACGATGGTTGCTGCGGTCAACGGCTGGCTGCGTGACATCCTCATATCAAGCGGTCCTTCCTGGCGGTAGGAAAAGCCTCGATCAGCACGATCGAGCTGGGGTGAACTGACCCCAAGATCAAAGAGGACACCCACGAGACAAGGTGTTGCTCGGTGGTGCGATGTGTGGAGATGGGCCTCGACCACTTCTGTGATCGCGTCGAATCGGGCGTTGACGATGGTGACCCGATCCCCGAACTGCGCCAAACGGCGCGTTGCTGCCCCAATGGCCATGTCGTCTTGATCGATGCCGAGAAGTTGGAGTTGCGGTGCCGCCAACAGGATGGCTTCAGCGTGACCGCCTCCGCCGAGTGTTGCATCAACGACCAGTCCCGCTGGAAGGTCTCGGAAGTACGCGGCGATGTGTTCCAACATGACCGGAACGTGGTCGAATGGTTCGTCGCTCTTTGCGGATTCCGTGGGTGGGCCAACACGTTGGTCATCACTCACATCGCGCTCTCTTCAAGGATTGCCAGGGCTGCTTCCTTGACTGATGGGTCACCGTCGGGTTGATTGCTCGGGACATTGATCCCAAAGAAGTCGTGCAGGCCGGTGAGCACTAGATCGCGATCACAGTTCAGGTGTGCCCGCAGCGCCGGGGGCAACACGGTTCGGCCTTGAGCGTCGAGAGAAATTGGGGCGGCCCCGGCCAAGATTGCATTGAAATGCATGCGGCTCAGTGTGCCGTCAACAAGTTTGGCCCGGAGGTTCAGGACGAACTCTTCCCACTGGCCTGCCGTGTGGAGTGCAACATAACCCTGTCGGGCAATGAGAACCGCACCCGTCTCGAAGTTGTGGCGAATCGCCGACGGCAGCGCGAAGCGGAACTTGTCGTCGAGTCGCACTGGATACTGCCCGATCGAACTGAACATCGCTGCTGCCACCTCCATTCCTCGCTCCTCACCGGTTCGTCCTGGACACTGAATTACCCCAGGAAGGCACTGGCACCCCATTGTCCACCAGTGATCCCCACTCTAACCCACAATGCCCCACCACTTGCAGTCAAAATAAGGGATTCGTGAGGACAAATCCCATGCATGAAGGTTTATGAAATGACTGATAATGCGCATCCACGCATGTAGTTTCGAACGGGCGTTCCAGTATCGATCGTCAGCGTGTGGAGCCGATGGGTAGGTCGTTTGGAGTTGCTCTAGCCAGTGAACCTCGCGAATTCTTCCCAGAGGGCTGCTTGAAATGCACCCAAGTCTGGCACGACTGCAACGTGGTTTTCTAGCCGCGCTTCGCAGCGATGCAGTACCTCGCTGCTCAACGCTCGGACCCGATAGAGCTCCTGTGCCATCTGGACATGAGCCTCAACATCGAACTCGGAATACACCAGACATTGGAAGCGAACACGGTCTGCAGTTCTGATCTGAGCGAGCCCAACCGCCTTTCGCTCCCCTGACATCAACTCGCCATGTCCAACACCAGCGAAACACAGCGCTGCACCGGCTTGGCGCTCAAGCGGAGGGCCGTGATGGCAATCCCAGGGCAGATCGGGTGCGGCAGTTCGAAGCGCTCGCCGACACAGTTCCCCAAGCCAATCGAAGCTCCGTTCGACATCGGCCTTCCAGAGAGGATCGAACCTCCCAATACTTACATCACACCACAATGAGGTGTTCGGAGCGACGAGCACTGCTCCGCCTCCACTCCTGCGGCGAATGCACGGAACACCCTGTGTGTCCAGCACGTCGGCAGGAAGCGCTGCTGGACCCCACTCCCCTCCCCTGAGCTGCGCATTGCCGATGCACCAAGTTGGTTCATCAGGGATCATCCATGTGATGGAACGCTCCGCACTCGGCTCACACGCGTGCAACGCCGCAGCCGAGCCTGCGAGATCTCTCTGCGTCCAACGCATCGGCCCAGCGTAGGTGCCGAAGGCGACTACGCCTAGGGGGAATTCGTTCGTGTAGGTTTCTGCGCCATGGGTTTTGTCTTGCGTAGGGTGGCCGCTCGAGTCGTGTGCCTCGACCCCCAACAGCGGGTTCTGTTGATCTCGGCGCGTGATCCAGCGGATCGATCCAAGCCCGCATGGCTTGAGCTCCCTGGCGGTGGCCTCGAACCCGGCGAACTTCATGTCGAAGCGATTCAACGCGAACTCGTCGAAGAGGCCGGTGTCACCGACGCCACCATTGGCCCGTGCGTGTGGACCCAACATGCCCAGTTTCGTTTCGCCGGCTGGGATTTCGACCAGCACGAGCGGATTCACGTTGCCACCGCAAGTGGAGTTGCCACCGAGCACACCCAGCTTGAGGCGTTTGAAGCGGCAGCGTTTCAAGGTCAACGCTGGTGGACGCTTGAGGAGCTTCTGTCAGCCCCAGATCCAACGGTGCCACCGCGACTCCGCGAATTTCTACCTCAGGTCATCGCGGGAGACCATCCAACTGAGCCCATCGACATCACTCCGATACCGGACTGAAGATCACGAATGAGAGCCCGGTCAACCGCGGCTCGCTCGACACCACTGGAGATATGAGATCACGTCGTCTCCAGACATTGGCGCAGTCCCATCTCCGCCCTGTGCAGTCAATACCCGGAACCGCAAGTAGGCAGGGTCAGGAAGCGGGAGGAACGGGCGCCTTCGCCACCAACCTGGCGCCGCGAGCACGCGGGCCTGATACAGAGCAGTCAGCCACAGCCCAGGTCGTTTGAGCACCGCAGCAATGGGTTCGCTGAGATCGCTTACCGCTGAACGGAGGCCAACTCCCGGAGTCATCGAGCAGGGCTCGGTTCCTTCGGAAGCCCGAGAATCCGCTCGCCGATGATGTTTCGCTGCACCTGGGATGTGCCGGCGTAGATCGTGCCACCCATTGCGGCGAAGAAGGTTCCCACCCAGGAGGCGGAATCGTTCGGCGCGCCTGGATCATCACAAGAGATTGAGTTGGATGGCCACCGCCCTGAGGGAGTCATTGCCTCGGCACCGAGGATGTCCACCGAGAGCTGTGTGATGACTTTGTGGTACTCGGACCAATACAGCTTGGTGATCGCAGCATCGGGGCCCGGTTCCTTCCCAGCGAGGAATCCCGTCAGCGTTCGTAGCCCAAGGAATCGCATCATCTGGACTTTTGAATAGCACCAGGCGAGACGTTGTCGAATGATCGGGTCATCGTTACACCCCTTCTCCTTCGCTAGGGCGATCAATCGATCCAGCTCTTCGGCGAACCTGATCGGCAGCACTGCGCCTGCCTCGCCGCGTTCGAAACCAAGCAGCGTCATCGCCACCGCCCAGCCCTTGTTGACCTCGCCAAGGACTGCTTCCTTCGGGCAGCGAACATCGGTGAGGAAGACCTCATTGAATTCGCTATCTCCCGAGAGCATCTCAATTGGGCGAACCTCGACCCCAGGCTGATCCATCGGCACGAGCAGGAAGGTGATTCCATCATGTGGACGCGCCCCCGTCGTGTCGGAACGAACCAGCAAGAAGATGTGATCGGCGAGGTGCCCATAGGTGGTCCAGATCTTCTGGCCGTTGATGACCCACTCGTC
>DORQ01000124.1:9723-9921 GCA_003514205.1 Acidimicrobiaceae bacterium | reverse complement strand
TTCGCTGTATCCCTGGCACCACGTATGTTCGCCTGACAGTAGACGAGGAATGTAGTGAGACTTCTGCTCCTCGGTACCCCAATGCAGAATCGTGTTACCGATCATCCCGATGTTGAAAATGTCGTTTGGCCCTCCAGTTGGAGCACCCCGCTTCGCGAACTCCTCCACCTGGATGACGGTCTCAAGGTTGGAGAGTCC
>DORQ01000124.1:9087-9571 GCA_003514205.1 Acidimicrobiaceae bacterium | reverse complement strand
CCTCCGCCGTACTCTGCGGGCCACTGCGGTGCCAACAATCGTTCGCTGTGAAGGATCTTCCTCCAGTTCGCTAAGAACTCAAGTACTTCCTCCGATGGGACCCCGCCCAGCCCTGCCCAACCAGCCGGAAGATTGTCGTCGAGGAACAATCGGATTTTCTCGCGGAACTCACCAGAGGATTCAGGGTATGTCGGATTCATACCACGATGTTACCGCGCGGTCACTTGCGATTCCGAAGGCTGGCGCTAGAACCGCCTGACTCAAGAAGGGAGAACCCCACAGCACCCGCGCCGAGCAGCGGTCCATCCGCCCCTAGCGCACATGGCTCGATCCGAGCATCCGCCAGAAAGTCAAGACCGGCACACTGGGTCAACTCACGCTGGGCAGCATCAAAGAAGGCAGCGCCGAATCCAAGCGCGACGGATCCCGACACAAAGAACCGTGACACTCCGAGCAGGGCAGCTGCCGAGCCACAAGCTCGCCC
>DORQ01000124.1:0-8935 GCA_003514205.1 Acidimicrobiaceae bacterium | reverse complement strand
TTCGCGGATCTCCTGAGGTGCCTCTGACGCGGGGGCGCCAGTCATCTGAGCAATGGCAGTACCTGAAGCCTCCGCCTCAAGACAACCACGGGCCCCACACGCGCATTGACGGCCATCTGGAACGACGATCATGTGACCGAGGTGGCCGGCATTTCCGTCTATCCCGTCGAGTAGTCGCCCATCTAGCACCACGCCGCCACCAACGCCGGTGGACACCACGAGGGCAACGAAATGAGTGAGGCCCTTCGCTGCCCCCCAACGACCTTCTCCGGTCGCTAGCGCTTTCGCGTCGTTGTCGATACCGACCGCACGCTGGTACCGGTGCTCCAAACGCTCAAGCAGCGGGAATGACCGCCACCCCGCAATGTTCAATGGAGAAACCGTTGCTCCCCGTGATGTCATCGGTCCACCGCATCCAACGCCAATCGCCTGTGTGTCGGCATCAACGATGGGATCAAGGAGGCTGCACACGGCTCCCCACACGACCTCTGGATCCGAGCTAGCGGGCGTGAGCTCTCGGCGTTGCTCGCGAAGCTCGCCGGCCGTCGTGACAATCGCGGCGGCGAGCTTGGTGCCACCAATATCCAGAGCGACAACCTCCCCCATTGGCGAATCACTCATGTGGTGAGACTAGCTCTCACGACCCTGCACTCCGCTGCACTGCTCAACCTGCAACAATACGAGGTTCATGGATCATTCGACTCCGAGCCAAGATGCTGCACCGCGACTTCGTTTCGAAGAGGCATTCCGCAGTTTGTGCACCAACATCGAACTTGCAGTGCGAGGCAAAACCTCCCTCGTCGAGCACGCTGCGCTGTGCTTGCTGGCCGAGGGGCATCTCCTGATTGAAGATGTTCCAGGAGTCGGAAAGACCACGCTGGCGAAGGCACTGGCCACGAGCATCGATGGCACCTTCCGACGTATCCAATTCACTCCAGATTTGTTGCCCACCGATGTTGTCGGTACCAGCATCTGGCACCAGCAACTCGGCCAATTTCAGTTCCGTCCAGGCCCGATATTCTGCAATCTCTTGCTCGCAGATGAGGTCAATCGCGCGTCACCGAAAACTCAGTCTGGCCTGCTTGAAGCAATGGCAGAGTCGCAGGTCACCGCCGATGGAGTCACGCGAGTTCTTGAGCAACCGTTCATGGTGATCGCGACACAGAACCCGATCGACCACGTCGGAACGTATCCACTGCCCGAGAGTCAGCTGGACCGTTTCATGATGCGACTCGACATCGGCTACCCCGACCACGAGAACGAATCACTTCTCCTGGAGCACGACGGCGCAAACCATGCGTTGTCTCAGCTCCGACCGGTCCTCTCGCTTCCGACACTCACCGCCATGATCGACTCTTGCAAGTCGGTCTATGTTTCGGATGATCTCCGTCACTACCTCGTCGATCTCGCCACTCGCTCTCGGGATCAGGCCCACGTTGCACTTGGCATTTCCCCGCGTGGCCTGCTGGGCCTGCAACGAGCCTGCAGGGTGCGCGCCGCGGCTGACGGGCGCGGATTTGTCCTGCCAGAAGACGTCAAGTCACTTGCGCCAGCAGTGCTGGGGCATCGCGTGATCTTGACCACCGCCGCTCGGCAGAGCGGCGACACCGGTTCGCGGCTGATCCAAGCGCTCATTGACGAGGTACCAGTTCCAACAGTCCCTCGCCGTTCCTAACGATGGCGCGGCGCTCGAAGGAATCGGCACTGAAGCTGACCCGGCCTGGTTGGAGATGTTGCCTCGCGGGCCTGGTTCTTCTCACTGCGGGCGCGTTGACCCAAGTCGCTGAGGCAGTGCTCATTGGCTGTGCCTTGTTGACCGGGCTTGCCTTGGCCCTGGCTCTGTTGGCCTCAGGGGACCCACTTGAGGTGCGCCGAACACTTCGGCCCTCGAAGTTGGAGATCGGCGAGCGCGCCGAGGTCTCCCTTGAGGTCCGACACGCCAATCATCGGCTGAGGCTGCCCTCCACACTTCAAGACTCTTTAAACGGATCACCGCTTCAAGCACTGGTGTTTCTTCCACCTCGACGCAACGGGTCAGCCAGTGTGGAGTTCTCCCTCCTGGCTGATCGAAGGGGCCGACACCGCATCGGACCGGCAGTGCTGATCACCCGCGAACCACTTGGGCTTGCATATCGAGAACGCAGCTGCGTCGACACCAATGAGTTGATTGTGCTGGCGCGCACCATCGAACTGGCAGATCTCCGTTCTCTTGCGGGAGATCACGAGACAAGCGGAAGTTCAGATTCACGGATCCTGATCACAGCGCGGGAGGAGTTCTCAACCGTTCGTGAGTTCACGCCGGGAGACGATATCCGGCGGGTGCACTGGCCAACCACGGCGCGGACCGGAACGCCAATGGTCAGACACTTTGAACAGTCCTATCAATCCCAGGTCACGCTTCTGGCCGATCTGGGAGCGGCTCGTCACACCGTGGACTCGTTCGAACGAACCATCAGCGCCATGGCCTCAGTCGTCAGAGGTTGCGCACATCACAACGAACAAGTCCGAATTCTGACCACAGGTTGGCAGCACAGTGCGTATGTCCGCGATTTGAACGGCCTGAGTCAACTTGAGGAACACATCGCCTGCCTCGAGCCAGACCGCTCAGAGAGCGCCCAACTCATCGCACTTCTCGACATAGTTCAAGAACGCAACGAGAACATCAACCTCGCCGTGCTCGGAGCCCTCCCCATCGGGCAGGAGGACCAAGTCACCCAACGCATTCTTGCTGGATCTGGGGCGCACGTCCTTGCATGCCACCGTGGATCAGCCTCGCTGCGACTCGGCCTCGGGAGGACGATCGATCTCACCCGTGACTCGCGACTTGGGGTTCCGGGAAGTCTTGGTGCAGTACAGCTTGGTGACGAGATCCCCGCACCACACCAGGACACCAGCGAGCGCGCGTTCGATTCACTGCCTCGCGAGTCTGGATTGGAATCAGGCACCAGGCGCTCGCGCGGAGGTGCCCGGTGAGATCGCTGGCCCCCACTCACGCTGAACCTGGCAGCTTCGCAGTCGAACTCAGCCTGCTACTGCTCACGCTGAGTGCAGCGTTCAGCGCTTCATCGCTCTTCACCACCCATGAGTTCATGTTCGATCTGGCCTTTTGCGCAGTTCTCGCACACGGCCTCGCTGCCGCGTTACGACGCTGGCAGACCGGCGGTCTCGTAGCGACGGTGATCATGACGATTGCCGGGACGCTCACCATCACCAACCTGCTGTATGGGACGGCCACTACTGCATTTCTCCCCTCAAGTGCTGTGGCTCGCCAGATCGGCATCGACCTCAATGAGGCTGTCGAACCGCTGAAGCATTCGGTGGCACCTGTTCAGCCATTTCCCGGCTTCGTTCTCGCCCTGTGCGTCGTGATCTGGTTCCTTGCCTCGTTCTCCGACAGCGCGACCTTTCGAGGATTCGCACCAATCCAAGCGGTGCTGCCCACAGTTGCCACTGTGTTTGGAGCGGCGCTCTTGCGACCCGCTCCAGCCTCCACTGCCTCCTCGCTGCCGTTCGTCGCGTCGCTTGGCTCGGTAGGGCTAGCGCTTCGATTCCGTGAGTACCGAAAGGAATCCTGGGTACCAAATCACCGCCGTAGGGGACTCGAGTGGTTGGGGGTGACCGGAAGTGTCCTGATGGCGCTGAGCCTGATCTCCGCGATCCTGCTTGCCCCTCCCCTCCAACGCCTAGGCCGCGACAGCGCTGTTGATCTACGACGCCTCGGCTCAGAGGATGCCGCAAGAATTGTGGACAACCCGCTGGTGAGCGTTGCATCACTGTTGGGTCCGCAGTCTCAGCGGGAGGTGATGCGGGTTGAAGCAGAGGCTCCCCACTATTTCCGCTTATCCGCCCTCGAAGACTTCGATGGAACCGAATGGTCCTCGAATTCCAACTATCGGCCATTTGATGGCTCAGAGTCGCTGGAAATCGGAGTTCGCCCAGATGCTCCGAGCCAAGAGGTCTCTGCAAAGATCACCATCGTCGACCTTGAAAGCAGCTTCGTACCAGTGCTGTTTCCACCCAACCGTGTTCGAAGCTCCGTGCCGATGAGCTACGACAAGGAGTCCGGCGCAATCATCACCGACGAACTCCAGCGCCTCACCCCCGGCACGAGAATTCAAGTCACTTCGGAGCTGCCCAGCATCAGCGAGCAGCGGGCATCATCGTTGTCAGAGGAGTTTCCAAACAAGACGATGGGGCTACCCGCGAGTCGGGCGGCGGACTTGACCAGCCTACCTGGGGGCTTCTCGCCTGCGGTGAAGCGACTCGCACAACAGATCACTGCAGAGGAGACCAACACCTTCCGAAAGCTTCGTGCGCTTCAAGACTATTTCCGCAATGGATTCATCTATGACATCAGCGTCAACTACGGAGCCTCCCCCCAACCTATGGAGGCATTCATTCAGGAACGGCGAGGCTTCTGTCAACAGTTCGCGACGACCTTTGCCGCAATGGCTCGAAGTATGGGATTGGCGAGCCGAGTAGCTGTCGGCTTTGTCGCCGAGGAACGCACAGGGCCTGACGCTCCTTGGATTCTGCGGGGGAAAGACGCTCACGCCTGGCCTGAGGTATATCTGCCCGGACTCGGATGGCTCTCGTTTGAACCAACGCCCTCCAGAGGGAATCCCGACTCGGCCTCCTACACCGGAGCGTTTGCCGAGCAGCAAGGTGAGATCCCGCCTCAGCCGACGACAGCTCCTTCCACCACGTCGCTGCCGCCGAGCAGCACCCCTCCGTCGCCCACTACAACAGCATCGGCCACAGCCACAAACTCGGTGGCGGCGACCGCCTCGGAGGGAGCAAGGGGACTCATACAGCTCGGCCTGATGGTCGCCGTGATCGCAGTTTGCCTGCTCGCGATCGCTCTTCGGAAGCGCCACGTTCGGTCGTCGCGTCGAGGAAACGACAACGATCCGCCTGAAGTACACGTTGCTCGCCACTACCGGTCTGCCCTCGTGGACCTGAAGGCCGCTGGCCATGCTGTCCCCGCAAGTTCCACTCCGTTGGAAGCGGCTCGACTGCTCAGCGATTCACCGCTCGGCGCACACTTCTCGCCCATTGCGCTGGCCGAGTCCAACCGTCGCTATAGCCCCGAGGCCGTTCTTGAACCCGACGCGCTCGCCACGGAACAGCACCTTGCTGAGCTCCATGACCAAGTACTCGAAGGGCTGTCGGCTCCTCAGCGATTCCTAGTAGGAATCGGCATCGGACTCAACGACTAGTTGTTGGTTTCCTCGCCGTTGCCCGGCCCGTCTTGGTCACGCTGCCTGAGGCGGGAATCTCGGCGCTCCCGAGCAATACGTCCTGACTCTGCGAGATTCTCCAGCTCGGCTGCCACGAAATTGGAGAGCTGCTGACCAGCGGCGCGGCCAAACTCGCGAGCACTTCGCTCCAACGCCACCCCTCCCGCCAACATCAGACCGAACCCAACGAGAAACGCGAGAACAGCGTTGACCTCGAGAAGGAGCACGGTGACAACCAGGCCAACAACCACGCCACCGATCGCAAGTCGGCTTCCGCGAAGCGACTCGGTGAACACGGTTGTCTCTCCCACTTGACGCGCAAGATCTGGATCTGTTGCGCGTAGCTGCTGCTCAATCTCAGTGAGAATTCGCTCCTCATCCTCTGACAGCATTCCTACGATCCCTCCACAGCGTCACTGCGTTTCACCATATTCGCACAGGCTCGGCTCAACGACAACGCGGTTCATGTCACTTCCGACGTTGTTTTGAGATTGTGGGTGGTTCGGAGCGCTCCACTGGGCCCCATTGCTGTTGGCCTTCTTGGTGAACTGAGACGGAGCTACCAGCATCCATGGACGCCGCAAATCCGATCACTGAGGAGCCAAATCGCCCTCGTATGGCGTCGACTGCGGCATTGAGGCCGTCGCGATTCTCTACGGACTGCCCGTGTTCTCCGAACAGGCCAAGCTGTTCATTCACTTCCTCGTGCACGCTCAGACCGGATGCGCCAATACCGACCAATCTCACCCCCTCGGAGACATCAACACCCTCGAGCGCTTGCAGCACCACGTCAAGAATGACCGATGTGTCAGCCGTGGGAACCTGCAGGGTGGTCGACCTCGTAATGAGTTGAAACGAGCTGAATCTGAGTTTGAGCGAGATGGTCTTTGCAGCCACGGAACTCTGTCGAAGTCGACTGGCGACTGCATCAGCAAGGCGGACTAGGACTCCCCGCAACTCCGCTGTGCTATGTCGATCAGTTGGAAACGTCTCCTCATGACTGATCGACTTCGCCTTCGAATGCGCTGACACGGCCCGCTCATCCTCACCTCGGGAGAGGGCCGCGAGGCGCTCAGCGGCAGCTGCACCCACGACCTGGCGCAATGTGTCCAACGGGAGCAACCGCAGATCGGCGATCGAGCGGATTCCTATCCTCTGGAGACGGCCGAGCGTTGCGGGACCGACTCCCCAGATCCGCTCGACCGGCAACGGGTCGAGGAACGCCTGAATCTGATCCTCAGCAACGAGCACCACGCCTGGGCCAGCGACTGGCCCAGTTCGTGAGGCCGTTGGTTTCGCTTCCACAGAGGCGAGCTTGGCGAGAAACTTGTTCGGAGCCACGCCCACCGAGCATGAGATGCCAACCTCTTCCAGCACTCGCGACCTGATGCTTGCTGCAACCTCGACAGGTGAGCCAAAAAGACGAAGGCTTCCTGAGACATCGAGAAATGCTTCATCGAGGCTCAGTGGCTCCACCCATGGGGTGAATGACTGAAAGACCTCCATCACCTGGGCGGACACCTCCCGATACCTGCTGTGGCGGCCATTGAGAAACACCGCATGAGGACAACGCTGCCGCGCAATACTCGAAGCGAGGGCTGAGTGAACTCCATAGGCCCGTGCCTCATAGGATGCCGCGGCAACAACACCTCGCGGTCCAGTTCCTCCAACGACAACGGGCTTACCGATCAACTCCGGCTGGTCGAGTAGCTCCACGGCTACGAAGAACGCATCCATGTCGACATGAAGAATCGACCGACCCGGGGCCATCAGACTCGTTGGATGGTGCCGCGTCCGCTGTGCGCTCCCTCGAGACGGTACCGATAGTGGCGCGGGGTTTCCCATCGGAGATCCAGCCACTCAAGCAGAGGCTCACGAACCCATTGATGCCCGGAGGCGACCAACTCACTACACCGCTCAATGGACACGTACTCTGCTGCCACGACGATGCCGTCGGGGTCATCGCCAAGGGTGATTTCCCCCGAGTACGACAACGCTTGGTGAACCTGGACTCGCATGATCCATCCCAAATCAGGTGCGTGAGCCTCGACCTCGTACAACAACGGACTCCAAGAGTCCACGATCAAGCCGGTCTCTTCGCGAACCTCTCTGGTCAGTCCGACAAGGGTTTGCTCGCCATCGGCAATCTCGACAACACCACCAGGTGGAGTCCAGTCGTGACTGCCATTCTTCCGCCGATTCTGCACGAGGAGCAGGCCGTCCTCCGATTCGATGAGTCCGCCGGCCACGAACCACTCGCGTGGGGCTGTCTGTGTATCAGCCACGGCTGGTCCACAGGTCTCGGACCTCGTCTAGGTGCGTGGTGGTGAGTGAGGATTCGACACCCAAGACTGCGGTCGTGGGAGTTGTCTGCGAGAAGGCTGGCCAAGGATCACCTCCCGGCAAACGCGGTGATTGGCCCTGAGCGAACGAGACCCAGGCGTCGGCCATCCCAGTTGCAAGCCGTGACATCTCCTCAGTCACCTCTCCAAGGAGCAGCGAGATTCCTCGCTGATGGAGGTTGTCGAAGGCAAAGGGGATCTCTAGCGCATGGGCGGCACCGAGTAGCCCGCCGAAGGCTTCGGAGGCATACTCAAATGAGTAGTGCCAGACCTGCCCGCCCGCAGCTGCCTGAGACTCAGCGAGGTCGAGCGCATGCAATCGGAACACCGCATCAGTGGCCAGCGCAGACCACAGGTCGATTCCTCCGTCGTGTCCAGAGACTTCTCGGTACCGAGCCAGCAGTTCTGCAGGCTGGGAGGAGGAGTTGGCGCTCTCCAACATGCGTTTCGCCCGGCGCAGCAGTGTCTCCTCCGATGGGACTGTTCCAGCCATCGCTGCACCAAGGGAGAACAGCCGCATCTCGTCTCGATTTGCCCCCACCAGCAACGGAATCTGAGCGCAGGCCCCATCGCGAATCGACTCGCGAGGATCCACTGGAAGGTGGAGCCCATCACGCACCGGCTGGAACGGAAGCGGCAAGGCAGCAGTGCGGGCAACGGCGTTTGCGGCAGCATCGGCTTCAATGAAGCGCCGGACCTCAATGGCCTGTAGGACTCGTAGATCGGTGTCGTCGCTCCCAACCATCGATTCAAGAACGGCCACACGAACAGCAGCGGCGGCCTCAAGTCCATGGCTGTGCGCCGGTGTGCCCGACTGAAGAATCGCCCGGGAAAACAATCCAGCCGAGGCGGGCGAAACCAAGTGGGCACCAACTGACATCGCGCCTGCGCTCTCACCGAAGATCGTCACTCGGCGAGGATCACCACCGACTGCAGCGATGTTGTCGTGCACCCATTTCAGTGCGGCAGCCTGATCTTGGAGTCCGAGATTGGCTGCGTGGTCCAGGCCGTTGGCGGTCTCACCGGGGATACCGCCAAGATGCAGGAATCCCAGCGCACCCAAACGGTAGTTGAGCGTGACGACTACAACACCCCGGGACGCAAGTGCAGCACCGTCGTACCAGCTCAATGCTCCCGAGCCTGAGGTAAAGCTCCCTCCGTGGATCCACACCATCACTGCCGCGTTGAGTGCAGATTCTGGGGCCCACACGTTGAGCGTCAGACAATCTTCAGATTCCTGCTGGCCAGGAGGGTTGAGCATCGATTCAGGTTGAACGCATTGTGGGCCGAACTGCGTGAACCTTCGAGGTTGTGACCAGGGATCAACCGGCTGTGGCGGCGCGAAACGGAGAG
>DORQ01000057.1:3052-3323 GCA_003514205.1 Acidimicrobiaceae bacterium | reverse complement strand
CTTGTCGTGGTTCACCCCGGTGTGTCGCTCATCCAGGCACATGGGCTGGACCACCACATTGCGGATCCCCAGTGCCACCAACTGGCGGTGTAGCACCTAGCCGAAAGACCCCGCCTCGTAGCAGCTACGGGAGACCTACAACCCTCATGTTCTTGGCGGGTGTGCCCCAGGTGATCGCAGGATGGTTTATGCCGGTCGCTGATCCAGATCGACTTGGGGCCCAGCTGACGAATCCGTGTCCTTTGCCTCAGCTACGACAATCTGCCGAATC
>DORQ01000057.1:0-2999 GCA_003514205.1 Acidimicrobiaceae bacterium | reverse complement strand
GGTCACGTGCCGGCGGCCGATCCGGATGAACTCAGGCGACGGCCGACGAATCCGATTCCTTAGTTTCAGCTACGACAATCTGCCGAATCACCGGCTGTTCATCCGTCACTACCGGGTGGAAGCGGGTTTGCACACATGCGATGTACGACAGTTGTGCTCGCTGAAGGGCTACTTCGATTCGACGGAGGCCGGTGCCGGTGAGGGTCACCTCGTGCGAGACGAAGTGGGCACACAGCCGTTGGCCTTCGTCGATTTGACGCAGTTCGGAGAACAGGAAGTGGTCGAACGGCAGCAGCAGCGTGAGATCAGAGGACACTTCGATTCTGACTCCGCGAGCGTTGGGGTCGCTCGCCCAGCACTCGGGTAGTTTTGTATTCATGGTTTATGGGTGGTTGATGACTTCTTCGGCGGCGAAGGGATTTGATTCGGATGAAACGGTCGGCCGCCACCTTCCCGAAACGGAGCATGTAGCTTCGTAACCGATGCCACACGTCACGGTGCCCTGGACGAGGGAGACCGGCAGCGAGATCGAGGGCCAGCGGTCGGTGGCCTGAACGGGCAAGGTTCTCGCGGAACTGGTCCTTGTCCGAGGTGAAGATGCGGATGCCGCGGCGGCCTCGGGAGATGCTGACGTACCATTGCTGGGCATTGGTGGCGGCCTTGATGGTCGAGTCCGAGAACAGGACAAAATCGACAGTCTTGCCTTGGGAGCCATACGAGGTGACCGCGTAGCCGGGTTGGAACTCTCGAAAACTCGCGTCCAGAATCCGTCCATCTGTGAGGATGATCCGACCGTCGCCTTCCACTCCCTTGACGGTGACCAATTCGCCGTTGGTGACTCGGGAGCCCGAGGCCATCGCACGGTTTGCCTTCAAATGGAGTCGGTCACCGTCTGCGATGGGTATTTGGCGAGGTAGGCAGACGGTGATTCGGTCCAGAAGTCTATTTTGGACCGTTACAAACAGACCATCAACCTCGACGAGAACCCCGCTGGAGACAATACCAGCGAGTTTGCCAGGCTTTCCGGGTTCAGTGTTCCGAACCTTCTGGTTGAAGACAATGATGGCCTCGGGAGGATAGAATCGGTCGTCCCGTTTCTGGGCATTCGTCAGATCAAGTTTGTCCAACGACTCAACGACCGTGTCTGAATGACCGAGCAGGCCCTTGGACTTGAGTGCATCCCGGATCGAGGTGTTGAGCCGGTGAACCTCAGCCCAGGTTTGGGAAACAACGACTGCTGAAGCGCTTCGTTCCTGGATTCGAAGGTATTCCTCCGAAAGCTTCTCCGCCTGGTTATCCAAACCGCAGGAGATGACCGCTCCAGCAGCGTCCAATTTGGCAAAGGAGTCCGCCAGTTTCCCGTCCGCCGCCGCCTCGACAGCCGTGCGGTACTCCCGGATTTGCTGCCTTTCGACTTCGTCGCGGCCCAAAGCGGGATTCTGTCGGCGAATCGAGTGCAATTCGACAGGTCGCAGTCCGGAGTGTTTCTCAATGGCAACCAAGGCGTCGGAAGCCTCCACCGGACCGTGTTGTCGGCTGTCACCCGAAAGAAGGACTCGGGCGTTGCTTTGGCGAGCCAAACGAAGCAGATCCAGCATCTGTCGGCCGCCGATTTGGCCAGCCTCATCCACCACCACCAATGCGCCTTGGGGCAGTTCCTTCCGCTGAAGAAAGCTGGCGACTGTTCTGGGCGAGAGAAACCCGGCTTGCTCCATCTCCACGACTTGCTGCCGCTGCGGAGCCAGGACCACGACGGCCCGATCCGTTTGCCGAACTTCCTCAACCAGTCGGAAAAGAACGAAGCTCTTCCCAGTGCCGGCGCCACCTCGGAACAGCGTGACCGTATTGGTGGAACGAAGTAATCGGTCGAGCGCCTTGCGTTGTTCGTCGTCCAATTCCGAGTGGCTCATCCGAGGCGCTCCGACCAAGGCAGGAACCTCGCCGACGCCTTCCTTTGCGATCCGAATAATCTCCCATTCTCGGAGGAGTACGTCTCGAAGCGTCACGTCGCCCGGGTGAGCGGCGTCACGGATGTATCCGCGTCGCCGGGTTGCCTCCTTGAGTTCTGTAACCGAGAACTCCTCCCCCCGCATCCTCCCCAACGCCTCTTGCCAGACCTGACATTCGGGTACCACGGAATTGCGGTCGAACAAATGGTCCTCTGCCCAACGGACACCCTCGGTCAGAGTCATGACACTCCTTGGGCGATTGGAATTTGGGCTGATGGTCAGTTTGCGGAGCTGTTCGCGTTCGAAGGCTGTTATCTGACCGTCCCAAAGGGTCCGCAGTTCCGGCCGGGACAATGTCTGCTGTTTTCGAGCACGCTCCGCCTCGGCCAATCGTTCGCGCAAGTCCTTCAAATTGCTCCCGACCAGTTCGGGCCGGTTCTGGAGGATCGCGGCCAAGGATTGGTCAATCTGCTCATGACGTTTGGAGAACCGGGCGCAGAGATCATCGGTGACCCCCTCGATTTCGAAGTCACCCCGGGCACGATTCCGAATCTCGTACCCGAACCTCCGTAGCTCTCTGGCCAGCTCGTGGTAGTAGGTATTCTCGACAAACCGCCGGGACTTCAGCAGTTCGTGGTTCTCCAGCGCCTTCCAGCGCTTCTCGACCGGATCGAAGGTTGCGTTGAACACGATGCAGTGGGTGTGCAGATGGGGGTCAAGCGCGCGGGATGTGTCATGAGTGAACAGGGCAGCGGCAAAATTGCCGGTGGTCCGATGGGATCGGGTTCCACCCCGACGAATCCGAGTCGCAGCGAACGCCTCAAACTCACCCAACGCCGAGCGGACCGCCCGTTGGTGTGAGGCTTCAATTCGCGAGTCTCCCGCCAGGAGGGCAACCAGCGAAACAGATTTAGGGGGCGAGAAGGTGAAGTCGTAGAAGATCCGCCGATTGGCCGTGGTCTGCCCGTCTTCTGTTCGCGTGGTCTTCAGCCGGACAGTCAGCGTCTCTTGGGTGGACGGGTTTTGGTTTTCACACAGCGCTCGAAAGTC
>DORQ01000072.1 GCA_003514205.1 Acidimicrobiaceae bacterium | reverse complement strand
TGAACTGCAGGCGCTGGCCTCCGCGCTTCGCGCGTCAGAGTCGTGGCAACGGCTCGCTGTCACCCGCGCCGCACTGACCGAGCCTGACCGTCAGCAGCTTCGCATCGAGTGTATGGCTCTTCGCGCGGCGGTGTCATCTGAGCACGTCGATGAGTTCGAGCCGCATTTCGCACTTAAACGCCATCAGTTCCGTGAGGAGCAGATGAGGGAAGCCATCGCGCGGTTAACGGGACGAGCGGCGGCCTACGCGAATGCATTCACCGACGCGGCGGACACGGTGGACTTTGCCGTTGACGGTGTGCTTCCGCAACTCGTCACCTACGGCCGTCCGAAGGACATTGGCGCCGCCGCAGACCTCGACTTCCTCGGCGAGAACCAGATTACTTTCCAGCCAACTGTCCCGACCTTCGGGACAGGCATGCTGGTATTCGTATCCGATCCGCTCGTCGAGGAAGTAGGGCAGATCACCGGAGCCAACTTCAACTTCAGCAACGGGGTCGAGAGCAATCGCGTCACCCTCCAGTTGTTGTCTGGCGCCGCGGCTAGTTGGGGCTTCTGACCGACCGGAAGAGCGTCCGAACGTCAGAACACGAGTGAGACGTCGATTTACCGACGCTTCCTGCTGCTGACATCGCGAGCGTAACCTGCTAACCGCCAATTTCCCGAAATTGATTGGATACGTGTCGCGTTCACTGACGAACGCTAGAACCCATACAGATGTTGACGTGCATTGAAAGCGTCCGGTCCGCCTTCGAGGATGTTCTCCGCGAGCGATCTGATCTTCCTGTCATCTAGCGACCCGATGCCGCCATCCGTCGGCCATCCGTGTTGTCCGTCGCCTTCGAGCGCGACTATAAGCTCGGCGTCTCCGAGAACCGGAACGTTAGCGTTGTGAGTGCTCGTGATGACCTGGCGCTTTCCCTTGAGATTTCGAAGATTTGTGACGACTCCGTCATACACAAATCGATTGTCAAGATCATCCTCTGGTTGATCGATGATTAGAGGAGCATCAGACCCGCTCAGGAGCAAAAGGAGTAGCGCCGTTGCTTTCTGCCCCTTTGAGAGCTGACTCATGCTCTTGTACTCACGAGTCTTCGACCCGTATGCGATGTCAAGTTTGACGTCAACCGCAAGACCAACTGAGAGTTCTTCAAACTCCCGAAGAAGCGGCTCACCTGCATTGAGTAAAGCGTTCGCCTGCGCTCCCTTGATCCCGTAATTCGCAATCTCATCAAGTCCGCTCCTCACGGCCGCGACGAAACTTCGTGGCGAAAAATCATCTTTGTTAATGGCTGCCGTAATGTTGTTCCGCGCTCCGGAAACATGGGAGTCGAGGACACTCTTGATGTGGCTACGTTCGGGGGCCGGAACCGGCTGGACCATGACAACTCCACCAGTAGAGTCATTTGCCGAGCGAACTGCTTCATGTAGCTTCTCAGCCAGCCGTTTCTCATGTTCCTGCAGTTCCACAAGCAGGCATTCGCGTTGACGTTTCAGCTCAGCAATTGTTTCGAGGAGCTTCTTTCTGCGAGGCTTCTTCGCCTTCACGCCCTCCAAGGTCGCTTTCGTATCAACGTACTTATCAGGCTCAAGACCTTGATCGTGCAGGAGCCGCAGAGCTTCGTTGTACTCGGTTCTTTGGGAGCCGACTGCAGCTTCCCACTCGACCTTGGCAGATTTAACGGCTGCTTCGGCTGCATCTAGTGCCAGACTAGCCTGTGAAGAAATATCTGTAATGACCTTCGCAAGTTCAGTCGCAGCGGCCGTGGCCGTCTCCAAGAGTTCTTTCTGCGGTGAATCTGCAACAGAATCGTAGGCTGCGGTCAGATCGCTCACTACTTGAGGCTCAGTCAGTGATCGCAGGCGCTCTCGGACGTCTGCGACTCGTGTGGTCACTTCGGTGAATACCGCCTCGTCCTGCCCGATCCTCTGCTGGTTAGCAAGTTTTGTGGGGACGTCCGTCGAGTCGTACTGACGAATCTGCTCTTCCAGGCGCGGTATTTCTGAGAGCTCGTCGTCCAGATCCGCCAGAGACTTCTCAGCCTTTCCGAGGGCGACGCGATTCTCTGCTAGCGCAGAGAGGGTCTGTTGGTGTTCATGATCTGGGCCGTCAGAGCCGGTGAATCGCTGAAGCATCGTGGCGACTCTCGCGGGGTCAGTAGCAAGCTCGGCGAGTTCGTGCTGTCCAAAGATCTCTACCCTCGGGATTACATCCTCCGGACGTTGCTTGGTTGGTGCGCCGTTGGAGTCCTTCACCACAGGCTGTTCGTTGACGACCCGTTCGATTGTGTATCGACGTGGTGCCGGATGAGGAGTCTCGATTTGGACCCGTACGATCGTTCCCGACTTTAGAACTTCCTTCACGATCGCCTTGTGGTCGGCAGTAGATTCTTTTCCGATCGGATCGATTCCCAGAACAAATCGAAGGCTCTCAACAACGGTTGACTTTCCAGTTCCTCGGCCACCGATGAGGGCTGATAGTTCTTCAGAGATCGGTATGTCGACGTTGTCGAGAAAGCCCCCAGTCCAGGAAATACCGCGGATCAGCGCTCGTGGCGTTGCCGCGGGATCGGTGAGCGAAACGCGAGTGGCGGGGGTTCTGACTGCGAGTTTCAGGCTCTCTAGACAGGCGCTGCTCACCTTGAACCATGACGTAGCCCCAGGCTTCTCCAGATCGCTCGGCTTCATGACATCATCTGCGTGGATGACCGCCAACGGATGTGCGCGCTTGAAAGGCTTGCGGTTCGCGACGATAGCCTCTTGGTTGGTGGCATCGTCAGCCGAGGGGGTCACGCCGATCACGTGGACATCTGCATTGACAACCATTTTCTCCAGCGGCTGGCCACTGATTCGCGACAGCATGCCACTCGGTGAGACGTTCACATGAGCGGGGATGACCAAGGCTCCACGGTGTGTCATCTTGTCCACGATCTCGGCGTAGCTGCAGTCGCCGGCACCGCTAGCTCCGGGGGATGCGCCACAGATTCCAATCGCGGCATTGATCTCTGCGACGCTGGTGTCCGCGTCGAAGATCACGAGGATGTGCACACCTTCAGACGAGTTCGCCTCGAAGCCGGGCAACGCAATGATCCCACGTTGCTGTGCGGCTTTGATCAAACCCTCGGCAGTCTCGACTGACCAGTGGTCAGTAATCGCGATCATGCGGACATCAAGAGCTTCACACTGATCGAGTAGCGCAGCGTTGTAGTCATCTTCACTCGTGTAACTTCTCGCAGGCTCACTTCTCCCTTTGTACGCGAAGGGGTTTACCTGTAGGGCTGCCCGAACCCAACGCGTGCCGACGAAACCTTCCGCGGCAGATGAAGCAGAAGATGTTGAGCTTTTGGTCTTCGTTGACACGGTGGCTCCTCGTTGTTGTTAGGCGAAGATGACCTCGCGTGCGGTGTGTGATGGGGATAGGTAACCAAGCTGGTCCATAAGGGCTCGGACGACGGCTTTGCCGAGTTCGAGCGGTACGGCGTTGCCGAGCTGGCGCTGTACGTCTGCTCGGGTGCCGTCGATCTTGAAGTCGTCGGGGAAGGACATCAGTCGGAGCATCTCATTGACGCGGAGGCGCCGTACTCGCTGGTCACCGTTGGCGGTCTTGACGTTCTCCCAATGGAAGGGACCGACCCAGGGGCCGGGCTGTGCCTGAAGTGTGGTGGAGGGACGGTTGGGGTCGAGCCGGAGCAGGAAGGTCCAGTAGCGG
>DORQ01000172.1:13383-13633 GCA_003514205.1 Acidimicrobiaceae bacterium | reverse complement strand
CTCCTGAGGCCACGGCCGCGATCACTGATGATCGAGGAGGGTTCGACTCGCTCGGCGAGTGGTTCGCGCCAGAATCGGACATTGATCCACCGAGCGCCGTCACTGCACCGGAGAGCGCCGCATATGACCCATTCGACCTCTTCGACGACAATGTTGCTGAGGACGTCGCCCCCTTTGAGGCAGACTCGTCCTATCCATCAGTTGCGGGGTATACCCATTCGGAATCGCCGCACATGGCCGAGAGCCAGCC
>DORQ01000172.1:6715-13206 GCA_003514205.1 Acidimicrobiaceae bacterium | reverse complement strand
TTCGTTCAGCCTGAGTTCGTTCAGCCTGGTTTCGTACAGCCCGAGTTCGTTCAGCCTGAGTTCGTACAAGCCGCCTTCACTCAACCCGAGGACGGATTCGTCACCCAGATAGCACCTCCACCAGTCAACGGTATTCCCTTCGATTCCCAACTCCCCGAGTACCCCCCACAGGGAGCCACTCCCGGACTTGCTCCGGTGTATCCGCAGGTCGAGACCCCATGGTCCTCGCCAGGGGTTCAATGGCCAGAGGAGGTTCGTGGAGTGAACTACCTCCAGGGCTATCCAGGACAACGAAAGAAGCGAAAGTCGGGCCTTATGCAGTTCGGGCCGGAGGGCATTTCGCTGACGGGCAAGGGATTTGGTAACTGGACGATGAGTATCGGCTGGTTGTTCGTCGAGAATATCGAGATCTTCGGTCCGGAAGAGATCTTGTTCACCAACCAGATCAAGATCGATGCTTCGAGCACCGCGATTGTGGTGAAGGCCACCGACGGAGCCGAGATCATCTTCGAAGTCCGCTCACGACGGCCTCCGTCGCTGCGCTCTTCACTTGCTTCGCTGAGCTATCTCCTCGAGGCGGCACGTCAGTTCCGCGTGTTGTACCCGGAGAACCAATAGGCCAGATTCTCCGGCCCGTAACTGGGCCAAAGCTCCGCCGGCGGCTGCAGGTGTCACACACAGTTGTGTGTGGCGTAAACCCGGCCGCCGGTGATTGATAGCCTCGCCCGGTGCGACTTCCTAAACACCATATTGCATTTGTTGGCATGGCTGGCGTTGGGAAGAGCACTGTGGCGGCGCGAGTGGCCCGAGAGCTGTGCCTCCCGATGGTGGACATCGATGCGGCGGTGGCGCGGACGGCAGGGGCGAGCGTGCAACAGATCTTCGCTGAGCGAGGCGAATCGGCGTTCCGACGGCTTGAGACTGACTCGCTGTGTCACACGCTGAACAGCGAGGACTCGACAGTCATTGCAACCGGGGGAGGAGCCGTGTGTGCCATCGAGAACCGCGAAGCTCTCGCGGCCTCGGCGGTTGTGGTGTGGCTTCGTTCCTCTGCTGAGGTGCTCATTGATCGTCTCCAACGATCAGCGACCCGCAGGCCCTTGCTGGACGGAGACCTGTCTGCGAACGTCCAGCGGCTCCTCCGGGAACGCGAGGATAGGTATCAGGAAGCAGCTGACATCATTGTTGATGTCGAACACGAGGATGTTGCTGAAGTGTCAACGATGGTGATTGAGAAACTGCGCTTGTTGCATGATCTGAATGGAGCTGACTGACATGATTCAGGTGGATGTGCAGGTTCCAGGCCGGCACTACCCGGTCGTGATCGGCGATGGGGCGCGGTCTGAACTTGCGGCGTTGCTCCCACCAGATACACGTCGCGTGGCCGTGGTCACACAGGCGTCGATACCCGTTACGGTGGATCCTGGTTGTGAGTTTGAGGTCTTCCACATCGGAGATGGTGAGGAGTTCAAAACCCTTGAGACGATCGGTCAGCTGTGCTCGGCATTTGCTCAGGCAGGGTTCTCCAGGGCGGACTGTGTAGTTGGTGTTGGTGGCGGCATTGTGACTGATGTTGCCGGATTCGCCGCAGCCACCTATCACCGAGGCATTCCGGTTGTGCATGTCGCTACAACCCTGCTTGGCCAAATCGATGCGGCGATTGGTGGAAAGACCGGTGTCAACCTCCCCGAAGGAAAGAACCTGGTGGGTGCCTATTGGCAACCCACTGCCGTGATTTGCGATACAGAGACGCTGCACTCACTTGCGCCGGAGGAGTATCGCTGCGGGCTCGGCGAGTTGGCCAAGTACCACTGGCTTGGTGGTGGAAAGCTCGACGAGTTGCCCCTGCAGGAGCGTGTCGCAGCCTGCGTGCGGATCAAAGCTGAGGTTGTGGCCAGCGATGAGCGAGAGTCGGGCCGGCGGGCGATCCTCAACTACGGCCACACATTGGCGCATGCACTGGAAATAGCGACCCGCCACCAGCTTCGCCACGGCGAGGCAGTTGCAATTGGGCTGGTGTACGCCGCAGAGGTTGCCCAGCGGCTGGGTCGTATCGATGAGGGGGCAGTGGCGGAGCATCGGCGAGTGGTCAGCTCCTATGACTTGCCAACGCAGTTGCCGGATCAGCACAGCAACGAAGAACTGCTGGCGCTCTTTACTCGAGACAAGAAGGCAACGCGGGGCGTCACACTGGTTCTCGATGGGCCTGACGGAGTCGAGCCGGTGACCGGTATCGATGAAAACCTACTGCTCAATGCCATGACGGCCCTACGCTGAGCTGATGTCCGAGCTCCCCGTGCTGCTATTGAGCGGCGTAAATCTCAACTTGCTTGGCTCTCGTGAGCCTGCCATCTATGGATCGCACACCCTGGAGGATCTCGTCGCCCTCGCCCAACGAACTGGCGAGAAGTTGGGAATCTCCGTCGTTCACCAGCAAACGAATTTCGAAGGTGAACTCGTCGAACTCATCCACGGCGCGCGAGGGACAACTGCGGCAATCGTGATTAATCCGGGAGCATTCACCCACTACTCCTATGCGCTGCGCGATGCGCTCGGTGCCTATGAGGCGCCAGTCATCGAACTGCACATCTCGAATCCTGCGCGGCGCGAGGAATTTCGGCACAACTCGGTGGTAGCTCCGGTTGCCGCTGGCACCATTGCTGGGTTCGGGGCTGATGGATATCGACTAGCAATTGAGGCCGTGGCCGCGATCCTTAGACCCACGGTGACCGATCCGGGAACAACCAGCCAGGAGTCCTCCCATGCTTGAACTGAATGACTGCGCACCAATGGAGACTGCTCAGCGGATCGGGCGGCTGCGAGCGCTGATGTCCGAACAAGGGCACAGCTCCCTCCTCGTGAGCAATGCGTCGAACCTGAGATACCTCACGGGCTTCACGGGTTCATCTGGTGCAGTGCTTGTATCCAACGATGAGGCACTGTTTGTCACCGACGGTCGCTATACCACGCAGTCTCATGAACAGCTCGAAGCAGCAGGAGTGTCGGCGGAGATTTCCATCATCACCGGTGAACCAGTCCTGGCGGCGCTTGGGATTGCGGTCGAACGCGGATGGGGAACGGTGGCGCTGGAGTCCGAAGCGATTACGTGGGCGCAGCAACTCGCAGCAGCGAAGCGTTTCGGGGAGGCTGGCCAGAGTGCGGACTCATTGGTACCTACCTCGGGCCTGCTCGAATCGTTGCGGATCGTGAAGGACCAAGGAGAGGTTGATCGAATCGAGTGTGCTGCGGGGATTGCTGATGCAGCGCTCGGCGCAGTGCTCGGCCTCCTTGACTCCCGTCCGACTGAACGCGAGTTCGCAATGGCCTTGGACGCGAAGATCCGGGCGTTAGGAGCGGAGGGGAATTCCTTCGAGACCATTGTTGCCTCGGGGCCCAACGGAGCATTGCCCCATGCCCGCCCAACCTCGAGGAGAATCTCCGACGGCGACCTAGTTGTGGTGGATTTCGGGGCGCTGGTGGACGGTTACTGCTCCGATATGACGCGCACGATCAGAGTGGGCAGCCTTTCTGCGGACTGTCAGGCCATGTATGACATGGTCATCGAATCCCAACAAGCAGGGGTTGACGCTGTTGTCGCCGGGGCTACTGCTGCTCAGGTCGACTCGGCCTGCCGCGATGTGCTCAGCCGACATGGGTGGGCGGAGTACTTCACCCATGGCACTGGCCACGGAGTTGGCATTGATATCCACGAGGCGCCGCGGATCGCCGCAACCTCGGATGCTACGCTCGAACCTGGCTTCATCGTCACTGTCGAACCCGGCGTGTATCGATTGCCCTTCGGGGGAGTTCGGATCGAAGACACACTCGTGGTGACCTCCGAAGGGTCTCGAGCGTTGACGAAGGCGCCAAAGCAACTCGTGGTCGCATGACAGCGGTCGCGATGACAATCGATAGGACGTGGCTCCATGCCTCAAATCTCAACAGCTGACTTCAAGACCGGTATCACGCTTGATCTTGAGGATGGTCTCTTTCAGCTGATCGACTTTCAGCACGTAAAGCCTGGTAAAGGCGGGGCCTTTGTTCGCACCACGATCAAGAACCTCCGCAACGGGGCCCAGCTCGATCGAACGTTCCGAGCCGGCGAACGGATGGAACGCGCCTTCATCGAGAAGAAGGAAATGCAGTACCTCTACAACGACAGTTCTGATTATGTGTTCATGGACACAAGCTCCTACGAACAAATGACGGTGCCGCCCAAGGCGCTCGGCGATGCGAAGAACTACTTGGTGGAAAACATGACGGCGTCGCTGCAGATGTTTGGCGACGAGATCCTTGGTGTGGAAATGCCTCCCGCTGTGGATTTGAAGATCGCTGAAACTGAGCCGGGCCTCCAAGGTGATCGAGTGTCCGGCGCTCGAAAGCCGGCAACGCTGGTTACCGGGTTGGTTGTGCAAGTTCCGCTCTTTGTCTCACCAGAGGACACGATCCGTGTCGATACTCGCACTGGCGAGTACCTCACCCGGGCGAACTGATGCCAGCGCCAGCTGCTGGCAACATTGGTCGGCGTGAGGCTCGGGATCGCGCGGTGCAATTGACCTATGAGCGCGAACAGCGTGGGTTGGGCGCAGATGATCTCATCGCCGAACAGGTGCTTGCGCCCGATGCCTACACTTCGACGTTGCTCGCTGGTGTCGAGCGACACATGGACCAAATCGACGGTCTCATCACTCGGTTCTCAACTGGTTGGCCGCTTCAACGCATGCCTGCCCTCGATCGAGCGGTGCTGCGAGTTGCGGTGTATGAGCTTGGCCATGAACCAGAGATTCCAGCAGCTGTCATCCTGAATGAGGCGGTGGAATTCGCTAACACGTACTCGACCGACGATTCGGGGAAGTTTGTGAATGGGCTTCTCAGCGCCGTGAGTCAGGAGTTGCGACCGAGTTGAGCGGATGACCTCTCAGGGTCCACGCTTGATTTGATACGTTGAGTTCACCGTTAAGGAGAGTCCTGTGAGGCTCTCACGGGAGCGAGGTTGCAATGGCAGAGCGAGAACGGCGCGGAACCCCGCCCTTTGGAACGAGTTTCGTGGCTCGTTCCCGAGTGATGGAGGCCGCAGACGTGGAGCGGGCGATTCGGCGGATGGCCCATGAAATCTCCGAACAGCACCACGGTGCTGAGCGCGTGTATTTGGTTGGTTTGCAGACGGGTGGTGTGGCAATCGCCCGAGCCCTCGCCGCAGAGTTGTCGAGCATCGAGAAGCGCCCAATCGAGATGGGCACGATCGATGTGGCCATGTATCGCGACGACATTGGCCTTCGACCAGTGTTGGAAGAAAGCGAAACCGACATCGCCGTCGATATCGATGGTCGAACCATTGTCCTGGTAGACGATGTGCTCTTCACCGGTCGGACCATTCGAGCGGCGCTGGATGCGCTCGCCGACTTCGGACGACCGGAGGCAGTACGCCTCGCCGTGATGGTGGATCGCGGTCATCGTGAACTTCCAATCCGCCCTGACTACGTTGGCAAGAACCTTCCAACCAGAAGAAACGAGATGGTCAACGTCTCCCTTGACGGTGTCGACCTCGGCGAGATGAAGCGATGAAGCATCTGCTGTCCATCGCGGATTGTTCGAAGGCCGACCTCCTTGATCTCATGGGGTTGGCCGACCGGTTTGCTGAAGTGAACGCGCGAGCTATCCCAAAGGTTCCAGCGTTGCGTGGCAAGACGGTGGTCTCACTCTTCTTTGAGGATTCCACGAGAACACGTCTGAGTTTCGAAACAGCAGCGAAACGTCTGTCAGCAGACACAATGACCTTCAGCGTCTCCTCATCTTCGGTGAACAAGGGTGAATCGGTTCGCGATACCGTCGAGACACTGTCGGCCTTCGGTGTCGATGCATTCATCGTTCGACACAAGTCTGCTGGAGTCCCATTGCAGGTGGCCCAGTGGACCACTGCCTCAGTGATCAATGCAGGCGATGGCCGTCATCAGCATCCAACCCAGGCGCTATTGGATTGCTACACCATTGCTCAGCGACTGGGGTCGGTGCAGGGTCAGCGAGTCGCGATTGTTGGTGACATCGTGCATTCGCGAGTGGCGAGGTCGCTGGTGCTGGCACTCGTGGCGCTCGGGGCGGAAGTCGTGCTGGTTGCGCCGCCGACGCTGTTACCTGTTCAGGTTGAGTCCTGGGGAGTTCGGGTGAGCTACAGCCTGGATGCTGTGCTCGGCGAGATCGATGTCTGCTACATGCTTCGAATGCAACAAGAGCGTATGACTGAGGCCTTGGTGCCCTCGCTTCGAGAGTATGCGCACCTCTACGGACTCAACGCCGAACGGGCCAGTCGGCTTTCACCCTCAGCAATCATCATGCATCCGGGCCCAATGAATCGCGGAGTTGAGATCACCGCCGAGGTGGCTGACTCGCCCCAGTCGGCAATCCTTGAGCAGGTTGCAAACGGTGTTTCGGTCAGAATGGCGGTGCTGTTCCGGTTGCTCGGCAGCGACTCCCAACTCGGATCGCTGAGTGCT
>DORQ01000172.1:3117-6611 GCA_003514205.1 Acidimicrobiaceae bacterium | reverse complement strand
TCGGATCGCTGAGTGCTGATTCCCGTGAGGCCGATTCCCGCGACGCTGACACTAGCGACGCTGATACCAAGGAAGAAGGTAAGGCCAGTGCCTAGTGAGTTTGTCCTGAAGGGGGGTCGAGTACTCGACTCCACCGGTGAACGGTTTGAGGACATCGCCATTCGCGACGGCGAAATCGTCGGTGTTGGCCCTGACCTCTCAAGTTCCACCGTGGTTGATGTGTCGGGCTGCGTGGTTGCCCCAGGCCTCGTCGACCTCCATACCCACCTCAGAGAGCCGGGCAAAGAAGAGGCAGAGACGATTGAGTCCGGCAGTCGAGCGGCTGCTCTTGGCGGCTACACCGCTGTTGTGGCAATGCCAAACACAACACCCGCCATCGATTGTGCCTCAGTGGTTCGTGACGTGTACGAACTTGGCAGTCGGGCGCTCTGCGAAGTTGCCGTGGCTGGAGCAATCACGGTCAACCGGTCCGGTGATGCACTGTCGCCGATGGCGGAAATGGCTGCGCTTGGAGTGAAGATCTTCACTGACGATGGTGCAGGTGTTCAGGACGATCGCCTCATGCGGCGAGCGCTCGAATATGCAGCCGGCTTGGGTGTGACCTTGGCTCAGCACTGCGAGGTCGCGTCGCTCAGCGAAGGCACATGCATGCATGAGGGCGAGGTGTCAGCACGGCTCGGCCTTGCCGGGCAGCCAGCTGAGGCGGAGGAGTTGATGGTGATGCGAGACATTGCGCTCGCCCGACTTACTGGCGCTCGCATGCATTTCCTTCACCTGAGCACAGCGGGTTCAGTCGCCATGGTGGCTGCTGCCAAGGCGTCCGGTTTGCCCATCACCTGTGAAGCGGCACCCCACCACTTCACGCTCACCGATGAGTGCTGCGCATCATTTGACCCGGTGTTCAAAGTGCACCCTCCCTTGCGAACACGCCACGACGTGGAGGCGGTGAAGGCTGGGTTGCGCTCCGGCTCAATCGATGCGATTGCCACCGATCACGCACCGCACCCAGCCCAGGAGAAAGAGCGACCCTTCGATCAGGCGCCTCCCGGGATGTTGGGCCTCGAGTACGCATTGGCCCTCGCGCTCACCGAACTCGACATGCCGTTGGCCGATGTGTTGGCGAGACTCTCCTGGCAGCCAGCGGCTATCGCAGGGTTGGGGAGCCGTCATGGATGCGTCATTGCGGCCGCAAGCCCGGCCAACCTGATGGTGTTCAATCCCGAGGAGACGTGGACCATCGACGCAACGGGCGGGGCATCGCGTTCTTCAAACGTTCCGTACGTGGGCCGTGAGGTCCGCGGAAAGGTGCGCCACACGCTTCGCGACGGCGTGTTCATGGTTCGCGATGGAGTCGCTCAACTCTGAGGCCGCTTCGCCGTGTGTTGTTACACCGTGAGGTTCTGACAACCCAGCGTTCCGCGAACAGGCTCACCTGAGGTGTCACGAAGGAAGACACAGATGAGGTGGGATCCTTTGAACAGGTTCGCGCTGATGGTGAAGCCGTGGGCATTGCCTTGGCCGGGATAGGCGGCACCGACATCGGCGCGATCGAGATTCGCCACGGTTGAAGTCACCAGATTGGCGCCGTCGTACAGCTCGACAGTCACAGGTCCCGAACCATCGGGATCGATGGACCAACCAGTGGCTGTCACTGATCCTGGGGTGAGGAAGATCTGAGTGCCGGGAATCTGGCCCGACGCCGGCACCGTGGTGAGTGAGTCGAGTGACCCGAATGGCAACAGGTTGGTAATCACAACCTGTTGGCAGCCGAGGTCGCCTTGGATGCCTCGAGTCGCTGGGTCATTGATACCTCGTATGCAGACCTCAAAGGTTCCCCTCGGAAGGGTGAAGCTCGCTGAGAAGCCGTGGAAGGGGCCAGCCTCGGGGTAGGCCGCAGCGATATCGGGTCGATCTCCACCTGCCCGAAACAGATTCGTGACGAGCTTTCCATTGGCAGTGATTTCCACTTCGATGCTCTGAGTCGGAACATCTGGGTCGAAGGTCCAGCCTTCAACGGTGACACCACCTCCAGAGTTGGTTCGCAGGCTGTCGACTACTCCGATTGGAGCTCCTGGAATCGTGCAACTCGCTGCTGGGAAAGCCGCCACTGCGACACCCATGAGAGAGGTGACAACGAGGCGTGTTCGTGAAGGCGAATATGTGCGCATGGTGCTCAGATCTGAATGCCCTCCCTGGTTGGTGGGGAATGGGAGGGTTGGACAAAGGGTAAGACGGATTGAAAGATCATGCAATGCGGTAACAGGGGGTGGCGGTGTCTCCCGAGTCGGGCATTGAGTACGCGGTCCTGCTGAGCACGCGCTGCTCGTGAGCACTAGATTCTGCCGATTGCGAGAAAGAAGAGGCGATCGATCTGATGTCAGGCCAAACACCCCAGGCGATCGCTTCGCTGCTCGTTGAGGCAGTGAACTCCACCATCCGTGGAAAGCCAGACGCTGTTCGACTTGCCTGCACCGCACTGCTTGCGGGCGGGCACTTGCTTGTGAACGACGTGCCGGGAACCGGCAAGACTCTCTTGGCCAAGTCACTCGCGCTGGCGATCGGCGGGACCTTTGGTCGGGTCCAATGCACACCCGATCTCCTTCCGTCAGACATCACGGGAACCTCGGTCTATCAGCCGAACAACGGCGAGTGGAGCTTCCGGCCTGGCCCAGTGTTTGCGAATGTGGTGCTGCTTGATGAGCTCAACCGTGCGTCCCCCCGAACTCAATCGGCATTGCTTGAGCCGATGGAGGAACACCAAGTCAGCTTCGATTCAACCACCTATTCGCTCCCTGCCCCCTTCTTCTGCATCGCCACGCAGAACCCCCGCGGCCAAGTTGGCACGTTTGCGCTCCCCGAGAGCCAGTTGGATCGGTTCGCGTTGACGATTTCGATGGGCCTCCCAGATCGGGAGGCCGAACGGCAGATCCTTCGCGGCCATGGCGGCAACGCAGTTGTTGGAAACATTGTGTCTGTCACGTCCCTTGATGCGTTGACCTGGACCATCGCGCAGGTGGCCTCATTGCACTGCGCGGATGAGGTGGTGGAGTACATCCTCGATCTAGTGGCTGCCACGCGAACCTCAGTGGGGCTCACGCCGGGGGTCTCTCCTCGCGTTGCGGTCAGCCTGCTCGCCTGTTCACGTGCCCATGCAGTGGTGTCGGGGCGAACCTTTGTGACACCAGAGGATGTGCAGGCGGTTTTTCGCTCCGCGTGTGTACATCGGTGCGGCGGCGAGAACCATGACCTTGCAGCCGTGTGGGCCGAACTCACTGAGATCCAATCCCGCATACAGGTTCCGCGGCACTGATGAGGGTTCGGCCAACGAGGTTCGGAATTCTGCTCACCTTGGTGATCGTGTTCCTCTTCGTTGCCCGCTCGACTGCCCAGGATTCAGTGCTTGCCGGGGTCGCGCTGGCTGCGCTGGTGGTCATTGCGCTGATCGGAGCATGGTGGCCAGTCCTTGCGATGTGGGCCGTTCGGGTCGAACGACC
>DORQ01000172.1:1984-2940 GCA_003514205.1 Acidimicrobiaceae bacterium | reverse complement strand
TCCTGCCGGGGTGGTGGTTGGCGTCTGTAGTGACCTTCGAACTGCGCGGGCCACAACCGATACAACAGGTCGCTGTTGCGACGAGGGCGGTAGTGAAGGACCGAATCGCACCGACTCAACGAGGCGAATTCTCCACTGCGGACATCGCGTTGAGTTGTGTCTTCCCGTTTGGAGTGATGCGGGCCTCTCGAAGCGTTGTTGTCGAGCTCGATCAACCCGTGTTCGTCGGCCCAGCGCTGAGCGAGTTCCGGCGTGCGTTGCCACCTCAGCAACCCGAGTTTCACGCCGAGTTTGGGGCTCAGAACGATGATGAGATGGTGCTTCGGTCACTTCGGCAGTACGAACCGGGCGACGCCCCTCGTCGCGTTCATTGGGCAACCACTGCCCGTGTGGGAGAGCTCATGGTTCGAGTGGATGAGTCGCTGGCGAATGGAAGAACGATCGTCATTGTCGATCTCCGCGGTGCTGGGAACGCCAAACGTATTGAGGAGATCGTGAGCGAAGCAGCTCGAATCGTTGAGGATCAGACCAATCTCGGCGACGAGGTCTACCTGGGAACCTTCGAACACGGAGAACCCAAGTTTGGCCCAGTGCGTTCCTCCCGTTCGGCCAGTCGTCGGCTGGCGTGTGCGAGCGTCGGCCAGCCTGGCGGACCGAGCAGTTCTGAGGGGGGTGGACGCGTTGTCCTCTGTTCTTGAAGGCGGCGGGCAAGCAGTGGTTGGTGGCCCGGCGATGAGCCACGGAGGAGCCCACTCTGGCTCGCTGGGAGTCCTGAGTTCTACGTCTCGGCGAACTCGTCTGGGCCTACTCGGCGTGCTCACCGGGGTGGGGTTCGCTGCGGGGGTGAAGCTTGTTCCTTCCAGCTTCGGGAGCACTGACGCAACCCTGGCCATAGCGGCGTTCGTGGCAGGCGTGCTTGGCGTGACAGTCCTGCGTTCCATTTCGTTGCCGGTGGT
>DORQ01000172.1:0-1701 GCA_003514205.1 Acidimicrobiaceae bacterium | reverse complement strand
TATTCGTGGCGCCCGTGATTGCAGTGTTGGCCCTAGTGCTCGGCGCCTCACTGGTTGGCGGCCCGTTGCTGGGTGATTCGATTCACCCAGGCTCCTCGCGCGGACGAGTTGGTCCGGGTCCATTGTTTGGCCAAACCGGTGGCCTGACAGCCTCGGCTGAGCTGAACATGACTCGTCGCCCCGAACTCACCGACAAGCTGTTGTTCACGGTGAAGTCGCTCCAACCCTCGTTTTGGCGCACGCAGACCTATGAAGACTGGGACGGCTCGGTGTGGCGCAATCCGTCCGCTTCCATCAGCCGAGTCGCACCAAGCGGGGATCTGATTACGCAGCCTTTTGACCAAGCTGCAAAGTTCGGCGATTCACTCATCCAAGAAGTTCGGATTGAGGCGCCTGCAGCTACAGCGCTGCCAGCAGCTCCGAGTGCAGTGAACATCGATGTCGATGGTGGGGTCTCACAAAGCACTGATGGTTCGGTGCTGTCCCTTGAGCCGCTCGGACGAGGGGCCGTCTACACGGTGCAAAGCCGTCGTATCCCAGTGACGGCGAGTGGCCTCGCAGCATCGATTGCTGCGACACCCTCAGATGGGGTTGGCGAGGAGGTGCTCGCGAGGTTCGCAGCGCCACCCCAGGCGACTGAGCGTGTACGACAGCTGGCCACACAGATCGGTGCAACTGCCACCACACCCTATGAAAAGGTCAAGGCCATCGAGGCGCTCCTTGGCGAGCGCACGGAGTACTCCCTCGATGCGCCGCTGAGCCCCGAGGGCACGGATGTCGTTGACCATTTCCTCTTCGAGTCCAAGCTCGGGTGGTGCGAGCAGATCGCGAGTTCATTTGTGGTGCTCGCTCGCCTCAACGGTCTTCCGGCCCGGGTTGCGACTGGCTATGTGCCGGGCGAGTTCGACCCGTTGTCTCGGCGGTACAAGGTTCGTGAGTATGACGCTCACGCGTGGGCTGAGGTGTGGTTCCCAGAGTTCGGGTGGGTGCCGTTTGACCCCACCGCGAATGTGCCCCTTGCCGGCGAGAGTGTCGCGGCGGATCTGGCCGAGCGCATCCTCAACGCTGCGGGTTGGATCCTGCTGATCGGTGGCGGTCTGCTGATGGGTCTTCCGGCGATCTGGGGTGTGCTTGGCTCGCTCAGGCAAATGCTGAGCCGACGACGTCGAGGGTCGCGACGGGGAGGGGAGCACGTGAGTTGGGCGCGGCGCACCGAACGGGAGCTTGAGCGCATCGGCCTGGTGCTGGACAGGCCGCAGCATCCTGCAGAGACAGCCTCGCAATATGGGAGGGCGTTGGCGGAGCTCTGTGTGGAACCAGAGTTGGTCGAGGTCGGGGATGCAATCGACGTGGCACGGTTTGGTGCCGTCGAGTTCTCACCTGAGGTGGTCGAGAGAACTGCTGCGATTCTGGCCAGGGTGACTGCTGAGGTGCAGCAACGGCAGAGGAATTCGCAGCCGGTGACGGCCGGGAGTGGCTGAATCTCCGAACGAGTGGACACTCCTGAAGAGCGAGCGCTGAATCTGTTGATTCGTGGCCTCCCGTCGACAAGGATCAGGCCACGCAACATCACGAGGGGGCATACGCGATGGAGAATGAACCGGGGACCTCGCGCGCGGGAGCATGTGGCTGGAACCGGAGTCGCGTCGTGTGGGCAGCAACGGCGGTTGTTGTCGTGCTCGCAGCCTGCACGCCACCCTC
>DORQ01000351.1:5680-10961 GCA_003514205.1 Acidimicrobiaceae bacterium | reverse complement strand
CGGCTCACCTTGGTCGGAAGAAGCGGACCATGGGACGTCTACTCGGTTGCAGACATCACGCTGGTGGAAGGACTGGAGAACGAGCCCGCCGTGTGGACCAACGTCAAGGATGGAATCCACGACTACGCACGCCCTGCAATCGACTGGTTCAACGACCCTCAGGCCTGGTCCGTTCCCTTGGCAACGAGCGGGCCGGAGAGCTGGCAACGAATCAGCAAAGGGGAGTCCCCGGAGAAGAAGCCGCTTGCCAAGGTGAAGGTTTCAAACGTCGAACTCACTCGAAATACCATCAGCTTCGATGTCGACAAGCCGGGCGTTCCAGTGCTCATCCGCGTGCCCTATTTCCCCAACTGGGAGGCGTCGGGCGCCGGAAACGTGTATCGAGTCACCCCGAATCAGATGGTGGTCATTCCGACCTCACAACACGTGGAGTTGACGTATCCGGTGTCGAACCTTGAGTGGTTTGCCTATCTGGTCTCGTTCCTCGGCTTCCTGATCGTGCTCGCAATGCTGTGGCGACCACGTGCTCGTTACGCAGTGCTCCCTCGGGAGTTCTTTGCGGATCGAGAACCAGATCGGGCCTTCTTCGAGGGGTATGAGGAACGCACCACGATCTACGAACCAGTGGCGTACGGGGCAGCGATGTCCGATGGGCTGCAGGAAACCGACCTCGACCAGGTGAATGGCGCAACCTCGGATCGGCCATCGGAGTTGTCTCCTGCTGAGTCGCCTGCCGCTGACTCGCTCCAGGGGCTTTCTCCGGCTGACACGCCTTCTGATCCTGGGCCTCATGAGTCATCCATTTCTGAGGACGTGAGCGAGCAGGATTGAGCTTTTTCAGGCGCTTCCTGGCGATTGCGGCGATCGTTGCTAGCGTCGACTTCGCCCTCGTGCTGGCGGGATCTCTCACGACCTCGCTGCCATTGTGGATCGTTGATAGCGGCGCAATTCTGTGCGCTGCCCTGCTGTCATTTGTGCTTCATCGGGCGCTTTCGTTTGCTGCTGAGCCAGCAAGAAGGTGGTATCGAGGCACTCGCCACTACGTGATCGCCGCAGCGGTAGCAGGTGCGTTCGACGTCGGACTCTTTTCGCTCGTCATGATGAATCGGGATCGCGTCGCCCAGGAGATCCTCCTTGCAAAGACGCTCGGGTTCAGTGCAGCGGTCATTGTTCGGCTGGGACTTTACCGACGGGTCATGATGAGCCACGTTCGTTCTGATCAGCAGCGGCCCTCTCGTGGGGAGCCCGCGGAGGGCTCACTGCGGTTGAGTCTGGTGATTCCTGCCTACTTTGAAGAGGAACGAATCGCCGAGACGATCCATTCTGTCGAGCGGGCGCTTGGCTTTCTCAGATCTGAGGGTGGGTTCGAGATCATCGTGGTAGATGACGGCTCCACTGATGCCACGAGCGAGCAAGCGCGCGCCGCAGGGGCGGATGTAGTTCTGACCCAGCCACAGAACCTCGGCAAAGGTGCCGCGGTGAGAGCTGGCACACTTGCGGCTCAAGGTCGAAGCATTGCGTTTACAGACGCCGATCTTTCCTACGAGCCCACTCAGGTGCTTGCGCTCCTCGAGGGGCTTGAGCAGGGCTGGGATGCCGTGGTGGGGAGTCGCAAACACACAGCTACCACCACGGTGGTGGCGGCTGGTCGTCTTCGTGAGGTGGGCGGTCGGATCATCAATGGATTCACCTCGGTGGTCCTGCTGGGCCAATACCGCGACACCCAATGTGGGCTGAAAGGTTTTCGCAGCGAGGTCGCCAGGGTGCTGTTTGGAAAGTCGAAGGTCAACGGTTTCGCCTTTGATATCGAGCTCTTTCATCTGATTGAGCGGTACCGGTGCTCGTTGCTGGAGGTCCCGGTTCAGGTCACCAACTCCGAGCAATCGACAGTTCACGTCGCTCGGGATGGGTTGGCACTTGTTCGCGATCTCTTCCGGATCCGAAGAAATGCCCACCTTGGTGAGTACGAACTGACGACTGAGGAGAAAACCACGCTTGGGTTCTCAGTTGAGCCCTCGCCCGCTAACGTTGCCCGCCGATGAGCAACTACAACGCGATTTTCAAGGCCTATGACGTTCGAGGAACTGTGCCCGACCAGTTCAACGCTTCAATGGCCACTGCCATTGGCGCTGCATTTGCGAGGTTTGCACTCCAAGAAGACCCCACTACCACCAGAGTTTTGGTGGCTCGAGACATGCGCCCTAGTGGGGTCGAGATGGTCTCGCGGTTCGCTGAGGGCGTTACCTCACAGGGACTTGATGTGGTTGATCTCGGTTTGGGCTCGACTGATCTCCTGTATTTCGCCGCAGGTTCGCTCAACGCGCCGGGAGCAATGTTCACTGCTTCGCACAATCCAGCCCAATACAACGGCATCAAGTTTTGTCTCTCCGGGGCCCGTCCTGTTGGTGAGGAATCTGGACTGTTCCAGATTCGGGATTGGGCGAGTGAGGGCGTCGCTGCCGGTCCTCGAACTGGCACAGTGTCGCAACAGGACCTGCTCGCCGAGTTCGCTGACCACGTTCGAGGATTCGTGGATGTCAAGGCGCTCAAACCGTTGAAGGTGGTAGCGGACACAGCGAACGGCATGGGTGGATTGGTGGTTCCAGCCGTGTTTTCCTCGCTCCCGTTTGATCTTGAGGTGATGTTCGGCGAACTCGACGGCACCTTCCCCAACCACCCTGCGGATCCCATTCAACCGGAGAACCAGCGAGATTTGATGGCTCGCGTGCTCGAAGTCGGCGCCGATGTTGGCCTGGCCTTCGATGGTGACGCTGACCGAGTATTCCTTGTTGATGAACGCGGAGTGGGGTTGAGCGGCTCGACGACGACGGCCATCCTCGCGGACGCGATTCTGGGGAGGAACCCCGGAGGAAAAGTTGTGTACAACCTCATCTGCTCAAAAGCAGTTCCTGAGGTTGTCAAGGAGGCGGGCGGTGAAGCGATCCGTTCACGAGTTGGCCACAGCTACATCAAGCAGGTCATGGCAGAGACCGGCGCTGTGTTCGGCGGGGAACATTCGGCTCACTACTACTTCGCCGACAACTTCCGGGCAGATTCGGGGCTTATCGCCGCGGTGCTGGTCCTTGAGCAAATGTGCCTTCGCGACATGAAACTCTCAGAGTTGCGAGTTCCGTATGAGCGTTACGTGGCATCTGGCGAGATCAACACCGTGGTGGAGTCGACCTCGGAGGTCATTGATCGCGTGGCTGCCGCGTATTCGGAGTATTCCCTGGACTGGCTTGACGGCCTGACCGTGGATGCTGGGGAGTGGTGGTTCAACCTCCGCCCATCCAATACCGAACCGCTGCTCCGATTGAATCTCGAGGCGGGGACCCAAGCTGAGGTTGATCAGCACGTGGCAGAGGTGCGAGCGCTGTTCGCGCTGACCTGAATTGCGCCGCGATTCAGGTGGCGTGGAATCAGGGGTCCGATTTCTGCAAGAGTGTGCCTTGCACATCAGCGCTCCGGTGATGGCTCAGCACAACAGGTGAAACCGAATGGCAATTTCCGATGCCCGACTTCTCGAGTTCTTGGCGTGTCCAGAGGACAAGGGGCCGCTGTACTACTTCGAGGATGAGAACTCGCTCTATAACCCGCGCCTTCATCGGCGCTATGCCATCAAGGAAGGGATTCCAGTGATGCTGATCGATGAGGCGGAATCGGTGAACGCAAACGAACACAAGCGTCTTGTTGAAAAAGCGAAGTCTGAGAATATCTCGTTGAATTTCGCTGATTCGGCATCGAAATGAGCGGACTGAATATCGATAGCTCGGACTTTGTTGACCGATTGAAATCCACTGATCGCTGGCAGCGGTCTGCTGTGACCGCTGCGGAACTGCAGCTGGACGACAATGCGGGTGATGCCCGCCTCGTAGTTGTCGTTGGTCCTCGTGCGCGCCATATCGCGGAGCTTGTCAAGGCAATGACAACCTCGTGTGCGGTGCCGATCGTGAGTGCGGAGAGCCTGCCAATTTTCGCTCAGAGCGGGAGTTGGGTGTTTGTCACCCGAAGTGATGAGAAGACCGCTGAGGTGGTTCGGCGTTGCGCCAAGCGTGGGATTCCGCTCACTACCTTGGGTCTGAGCCAGGATGCGATTGATCAACACCTTGAGGTCGTCGGAGCAGCAATCGTTGCCACCACATTGCTGAGTCGTGTGGGCTTGGTCGAAGATGTTTCGGAGTCGCTTCCGGATGCACTTCACGAGCTCCGTGAAGGCGTTGAGGAACTTGAGGCACGAGCCGTCGCAGCGGCCGCCGAAGTCGCCCAGACCATTCCCGTGATCTGTGGCTCAGGCGTTCGCGGTGCGACGATCGCGGGGCGAATGAAGCGGTCGTTGAACCTCTTCGCCAAGATTCCAGCGTTCGCCTCCTCGCTCGAAGATGTTGTCTCGGCAGAGGCCGCTGGTTGGGGCCAACATGGCGATATCACCCGGCAGATCATCTCGGCTTGGTTCATTCGCCAGAGCCTTGAATCAGCGCAGGCGGATTCGCAATTCAAGCAGTTGGACGAGATCTACCCCGAGATCGTGTCCGGCATACATACGGTGAGCGCTTCCTCGGCAGGCGGGGTCATCGAGGTGCTGGAACTTGTTCTCCTCGTGGATCTGATTGCAGCACATGTGGCACTTCGCTCCACGGTCGATCCAGGATTTGCACCCATCTTGGACTCGTTGTCCGAATAGCCCATTCGCTCATTTCGAACGAGATTCGTACCAGCCCGCTGAGCGGGCGGATACCTCGCGGAAGCGGCGAACCCGCTACAGAGGATGGTGTTCTTCGCCTTGACCTCCTAGAGTGGGAGGTTCACGGGCTGATCTGTACCCGGAGTCTGATGACCCCAGCCGCGCGAACCACCTTCAACCCAGATTTGTCGCGGGAGCGTAGCAATGGACTTTAAAGTCGCAGACCTTTCCTTGGCCGGATTCGGCCGCAAAGAGATTCACCTTGCCGAGCATGAAATGCCCGGCCTGATGGCCACACGGGCCGAATTCGCTGATTCGCAGCCACTCAAGGGTGCGCGAATCATGGGTTCGCTCCACATGACGATCCAGACAGCGGTGCTCATCGAGACGTTGGTGTGCCTTGGCGCAGACGTCCGTTGGGTGAGCTGCAACATCTTCTCCACCCAGGATCACGCAGCCGCCGCAGTGGCAGTTGGTCCTGAGGGCACCGTAGACGAGCCCGCCGGAATTCCAGTGTTCGCTTGGAAGGGCGAGACACTCGAGGAGTACTGGTGGTGCACCGATCAGGCCCTCCGTTGGCCCGATGGTGGTGGACCGAAC
>DORQ01000351.1:0-5485 GCA_003514205.1 Acidimicrobiaceae bacterium | reverse complement strand
GTGCCAGAACCAACTGATGAGGATTCTGAGGAGTGGAAGGTGGTTCTCGACCTCCTCAAGGCTTCAGTTGCCTCCGAGCCCACACGCTGGACCGAGGTTGGCAAGGCGATCTTGGGTGTCACCGAGGAAACAACAACTGGCGTTCATCGTCTCTATCAAATGTTCGAAGCCGGACAGCTTCTGTTCCCCGCAATCAATGTGAACGATTCGGTCACGAAGTCCAAGTTCGACAATCTGTATGGCTGCCGCCACTCACTCATCGATGGAATCAATCGAGCCACCGATGTGATGATCGCTGGCAAGGTGGCAGTGGTGTGCGGCTATGGCGACGTGGGCAAGGGTTCTGCTGCGTCGCTGCGTGGGCAGGGCGCCCGAGTGATCATCACCGAGATTGATCCGATCTGCGCACTGCAGGCGGCGATGGAGGGCTACCAGGTCACCACTTTGGAAGACGTTCTCGAGACGGCAGACATCTTCATCACCACCACCGGCAACAAGGGGATCATCTCTTCAGAGCACATGGCTCGGATGAAGCACCAAGCCATTGTTGGCAATATTGGTCACTTCGACAATGAAATCGATATGGCGGGTCTTGCCAGAATGAGCGACGTTCGTCGTGTCCAGATCAAGCCAGGCACCGACGAGTTCGTCTTCCCTGATGGACATTCAGTCATCATGTTGGCCGAAGGCCGGCTGTTGAACCTTGGCTGCGCGACGGGTCACCCCAGTTTCGTCATGTCGAACAGCTTCACGAATCAGGTCATTGCGCAGATCGAGTTGTTCACCAAGACAGCGGAGTATCCAGTTGGCGTGTATGTGCTTCCCAAGTTCCTCGATGAGAAGGTTGCTCGCCTTCACCTTGATGCACTTGGAGTGAAGCTGACGAAGCTGTCACAGGAACAGGCCGACTACATCGGTGTTCCAATGGACGGGCCCTACAAGCCTGACCACTACCGCTACTAGCAGCGAGTTGGGGCATCGCCACAGGTTGTGGTGATCCCTCTTCGCTGAGTCGGAGAATCGGGCGTCAACCACCTGCCGGTGGATTGGCGCCCGATTCGTTTATGTTGGGACCTCATGATCAGGCCTTGGACACGTCCCTTTTATGTTTGCCTCGTGGCCGCTGCACTTGTGGCTGGCTGCACCAGCGAGGATTCAGAAAAGGCGTCTCCGACGACTGAGGGGGGGAGCGGGGCCTCGGCGAAGAAGGGCGTCGCCACAGCCGTATCGGGAGACACGAGACCCCCGCTGAACCCTGCGGACAACGGTCGGCTGTTTGCTGCAGATGCGCCGTGGAACCGCACTGCCGCTGAGCTGGGTCGGTCTGAGAAGTACCAGGACTATGTCGAGAACTTCCTTCACATGGGCAACCGTGGTGCACTCGATGACCCCGCGTGGCGAGGACGCTTCTCCACCTATTTCTCTGAGTACAGCGTGCCCATCTATCCGTTGAGCGACGCCACTCAAGAGATCCCGGTGTGGACCGCTGGATTTGGCTACCCCGGAAACCTGACAGATGGGGCACTTGCGCCCTGGAACCCAGCTTGGGAGCCGGCTGGGGGTAACGACCAGATGCTGATGGTGGCCGATCCTGAAACTGGGCGTTGGTGGAGTTTGTGGCTCGTGCAGAAGGTGAATTGGACCGGTTGCCTCACCATCGAGAACCTAGCGAAGGGCTATACCCCTGGGAGCGGGATCTGCGTGGGAGGAGGGAACTTGGCCACTGCGATCGATGGGTCGGTAGCGGACTACCGAAGCTCCTCGGGAGTCCTTGGTGGTCGTGGTATGGGCTTGGAGAAACTTGAGATGGTGGTGACTGTTGATGAAGTCGAACTCGGCTCCATACGTCATGCCCTGGCAATGAATGTCTACAACCCCATGTTCGGTCCGGAGTGCTCAGCGGAGGAGCGCGATTCGCCTGCTGCCGGCTCGACCTGTGGATTCTTTGTGAGTCCCGCCGAACGGGTCGAGTTCGCGTCTGGGGGGACGGAGAATTGTGGACCGAACACGATTGAGCCGACCGTGGAGAATCGCGAACGCACGATTCCTCATGGCATGCGGTTTGCAGTTGACATGTCCGATGCGGACATCGAGTCCTGGCTGGACAGCCGGGGATACACGGGCGCATTCCGTAGGACCGCCAAGATCTTTGCTACCGCAATGCGTGACTACGGCTTCGTCATCGCGGAGACGACGTGTTGGGACGCCGGAATTGAGGTGGACGGAAGCGAGAACCCCCAGACACGGCAACGCTGGGAGGACCTTGGTGTTCCCGTCGGTGAGGACGCAGCGCAGCAGCTCTTGTGGGGCCTAGTCACTGAGGACAATCTCTACGTGGTGAAACCAACGCCGATTCCAGGCCGAGACCTCCGCGATTGACGAAGTGCCGGCCCTCCGGCTCCCGCGGTCGGCTGTGGCTAGGCAGGAACGTGGGGCACGGTAGGAGCGGGTCGTTCTGCTCGATAGTGTGATGCTGGCACAGTGGCCGGTGCGGGCCACGTCGCAGAAGGGGTGCAATGGACCAGTTCGAGGGCAAGACGGCAGTGGTGACAGGTGCTGCGAGCGGTATCGGGCTGGCAATGGCTCGAAAATTCGCTGCTGAAGGCATGAACGTGGTTCTCGCCGATATCGAGGTTGAGGCCTTGGACGCTGCGGTGGCCGAGCTCAGATCCTCGGGAACTCAAGCACTCGGCGTGATCTGCGATGTGGCACAACGCTCCGAGGTGCAGCGCCTCGCGGATCAGTGCATTGAGCAGTTTGGAGCAGTGCACGTGGTGTGCAATAACGCTGGAGTTGCCAGCGGGGGCACGCTGTGGGAATTCACCGAGCAGGACTGGCAATGGGTGCTGGGCGTTGACCTCTGGGCTGTGATTCACGGAGTTTCAATCTTCGTTCCCTTGCTCATCGAGGCCGGCGGTGGCCACATAGTGAACACAGCATCAATGGCTGGTCTCACCTCCACACCGTTCATGGGTCCGTACAACGTTGCGAAACATGGCGTTGTCACCTTGTCAGAGACGCTCTTTCACGAGTTGGCCATGCTGGCTCCAAACGTTGGCGTCACAGTGTTGTGCCCAGGATGGGTTCAGACTCAGATCAATCGATCGGAGCGGAATCGCCCGGAAGCTGAGCGAACGAGCGAATCGCCAAGCGCCACAGAATCGGGGATCGGTGCTGCGTTGGACAAACTCATTGCCGAAGGACTTGAACCCTCCGACGTCGCCCAGTTGGTCTTCGATGCAGTACGGGACAACAAGTTCTACGTTCTGACCCACCCCGAATGGTCGCCAATGGTGCAGCGAAATACTGAAACCATGCTGGCGGGCAACAATCCACGGGTGTTCCTGCCGGGCTCTCGGTAACGGCCTCCTGGGTTGTTGGCTGGCGCCAACCGGATTGGTGCACTCCACGACTTAGACTTGCCACGTGACTTCTTACCCTCTTGACCGAGAGGCATCCTCTGAAGCCTTACGACTCCTCCGCCAGCTGTCCAAGCCTGAGGGCGCCGGGTACGTGACGCTCAACACCGCGGCGTTTCGTGCGCACCATCTCCTGCTGGCCGAGGCGCTTCGGTTGACGAACCCAGGGGACGTGGTCTTCGAAGGAGGAGTTTCCTCCGGATACTTCGCCGAAGCCGTCGCCGAGGCAGGGCGGATCGTGGATGGACACGAGTTGGATCCCCTCGCAGCCGAAGCGGCACGGCGTGTGTGCAGGACGGTCTACGAAGGGGACCTTCAACATTTTGACCCCTCAGTCATCGACCGGGACTACGCCCTTCTGCTCTTCGGGGACACCCTTGAGCACATCCCCGATCCGGGCGCTGTGCTTGCCTCGCTGCGTCCCCATCTGCGCGATGGCGGGCACCTGGTGGTGAGCGTGCCAAACATCGCGAATTGGTCGATCCGGGCTCAACTACTGGCTGGCCGCTTTCGATACACAGATCGAGGAATCCTCGACCGGACCCATATGCGGTTCTACACAGCGGAGACCTTGGTGGAGATGATCTCCTCAGCAGGCTTTGAAGTCACGAACCTGCAAGCAGCGGTACCGGTGCCGGGGGTGAAATCGGAGCGGCTCGGGGTAGTTGCTCATCGGCTTGGAAATCTCCGACCGGGGCTGTTCGCGTACAACTTCGTCTGTACTGCGAAGAAGCGCTGAACTCAGAAGTGGCGGCTCAGGAACAGCCTGGCGGCACCTCGACAGCGACGCCAGCGGCCTTTGTTGCCGCTTCGCAGGTATTCAATGGGATCGTCGCGCTGTTCTACCTCAAGATTGTCGAATCCAACGTTGGACCCGCCGGGTTTGGCAGCGTCAACGCCATGATCGCGGCGATGTTCGTGCTTGGATCAGGGCTCTTCCAGCCGTTCGAGCAGGAGATGAGCCGCCGAGTCGCTGAACGTGTCGCACTCGGTGAGGGAACGGGCCCGCAGGTTCGGAGCGCGGCAGCGGTGTTCGGAGGCTGCGTCGCAGTTCTTCTGGCGATCGTTGTCGCTCTGGGTCCGGTGTTGTCAGCGAGGGTGTTTCCAGGCGAACCTGGCGTCTACGGCGCGCTGCTGGTGGGTGTGGTGGCATTCGCAGGCACACATTTCGCGCGCGGTGTGCTGGCGGGGGCTGGAAGGTTGCCTGCCTACGGAATCTGGTTTCTGATCGAAGGAACGGTCAAGATCTTTGCAGCGTTGACCCTTGGCATGGTTGGCGTGACCTCCTCGTGGGCCTACGCGCTGGCGGCCGGAATGGCCGCACTGATGGCCGGAGTGGTTGCGGCCGTCTCGGCCGTGGCCTACTTCAGAGGCGACGGTCCAGAAATGGATCCGGCTGGTGTGCGGTCAACGCTGGGTGGGCTCGTGGCAAGTTCGCTGCTCCTCGCGTTGCTGATCAACGGTGCTCCGATCGCGGTGAAGGTACTGGCTGGATCTGAATCAAAGGAGGCGGCCGCACGCTTCATTGCTGGGCTCGTCCTTGTGCGAGCGCCCTTGAACCTCATACTGACAGCGCAGGCCGTCCTGTTGCCGCGTTTTAGCGCGCCGGTTGTTCGCTGCCGCTTCAGCGCGCTGCGGCACGATCTTTCCCGACTCGGGCTCGCGCTGGCGGCCGCCACCGCAGCAGCCACTGCCGGAGCCACGCTGTTGGGTCCCTGGGCCATTCAGCTCCTGCTCGGTCCTGAGTTCGTCGAACTCAAACGGATCGACTTTGCCGTGCTGGCAGCTTCGAGTTTTGTCCTGATTGGCGCAATGGTGGCCTCGCAAGCCCTGATTGCTCTTGGGGGTTTCTCAAAGCTCTGGACTGGCTGGGCGGCGGGAGTGATCGCGATGGTGGTTGGCTGCCTCATGCCGATCTCGCTGTTTCATCGTGTCGAACTCGGCTTGATGCTGAGCTCGGTCTGCTCCGCCTGTGTGATTGCGGTTCACACTCAAGGGGCGCTGAGCACTCGGGAACGATCTGGGCAAACCATGTGAGCTGAACTCGCACTCGCACTCGCACTCGC
>DORQ01000188.1:24111-27261 GCA_003514205.1 Acidimicrobiaceae bacterium | reverse complement strand
TGGAGCTTCTCGCTGCGGGAGCTACCAGCGGCGCAGTTGTGACGGTAGTACCGGGCGCTCTCGAACAAGTGGTGGACAACCTCATCGACAATGCGATTACCGCATCTCCGAAGGGTGCCGCGGTGGTCGTGGATATCCAGACAGGTACTCGTCTACACACACTCCGTGTCATCGATGCTGGTCCTGGTCTTGATGATCAGCAGAAGGAACTCGCGGTTCGGCGCTTCTGGCGGGGCAAACGGAGTGAAGGCTCAGGCCTCGGTCTTCCAATCGCGAAGTCGCTCGTGGAGGCCTCGGGAGGTTCGCTTCGACTCAAGGACGCGCCAGGCGGCGGGCTGATCGTCGAACTCGAATTCCCGGCGTCGGGAGCTTCATGATTGAGCGTGACCTCCTCCGACGCTGAGCATGCTGATCGCCTCTCGCTCACACTCGACGATTGCTGATACTTCACTGGCGATGAGACGAAAGGTCTCGATGGCCGCTTCTTCGAGGATGTCGCAGTCGCAGACGCAATTGGCTTGTTCTGCGGAGATCAAACGGCCAGATTCAGGCGTGGCCCCTGACCGCATGAGTGTTTTCCGCGTGGCCGACAATTCCGCGAACCGCTCGATGTTTGGATGGGCCTCCCGGGCGCGGCTCACAATGGCGCTCCAGTGTTGTGCCGATTGCTCAATCAATGCCTGCGGGGCGGAAAAATCGACGCCGGTCAGTTGCGAGGCTTCTCCGAGGAACTCGGCGAACAGTGGCCTACTCGCACCAGGCGAGGTGTAGTGAATGTCGAGGCATTCGGTGAGTCGACTCAGCGCAGTAGCGGCCGCGGAAGTGCATCGGAACATCCTGGGCCAACCTTTAGGGTTGCGATGGTCAGTCAGGAGTCGTGACCATTTGATCAGGCCTGCGGTGCCAACGTTTGAGGCAAACTGGGGGACCGGCGGGCTGTCGTAGTCACGGGCACCTGAAACGATGGCGTCGAGAACGGTGTGAGGCCAATCGAGTGGGCCCAGCGGTTCGAGGAGTTGAATTGATTGGTGCCGAGCCTTTTTGATGGCTCCCCGGGCCGATTCAAAGGCCGCGAGGCTGCATAGTTGCGGGTGCCCGGCGAGGTCATCAATCCAGACAACGTCCTGCTCGTATCCGACCAATCTGACGACCCTGGGTGCCATGGAAGCCAACTCGGGTTCGAGCCCGAGGTAGTCGAGAAGCCCCGCACCCACGGTGAACAGGGTCGATGAACCCGTATCGCAGGCGGCTCGAAGGGCTTTGGATGCCACTGCTGCGGATCCGGTGTTGACTTTCGTGACGGAGACGCCGAGGTTGTCGAAAAGCCGCTCCACGGTTGGATCGGGCATCGACTGGTTTCTTGCGACGATGGTCAAGGTGAGGAACTCGGAGTATGAAAACGCCCCGTAGAGAAACCCGATTCCTCCGGAGCATCCAAAGATCAGTGCATCTGAGGGCGGGGTTCCGTTCGGGAGGCGAAGTCCGCCATCAATCAGGAGGTTTCTGGCAGGCGAGAGATCGGGCTGGACTCCGCCAAGGGAACTGACCGAAGCGAAGAGTGGCGGAGACATGAGTTTAGCGTAGTTCTGCAGATGGCGGGTGGGCGCAGTAAGTCTTCACCGCACCTGCACAGATCCTTCACCTCAAGACTGCTCGGTCGTCGGAGAATCCATGCATGCAGATTGATGACAAAGCAACTTCCACCGGATGGGTCAACCCGTCTCTGTCGACGCCCTGGAATGCTCCGACACAGTCGCCAAATTCGAGCGCGCGGCCTCCAACTCCCAGGCGATGGTTGGACGACTTTGCTGCTCCGTCTCGGCCTGCGAGGTATGCGCCACTGGTTGGTGCCCTCGCCGCAGCTTTTGTGTTTGAGCCACTTGGAGTTGGCCTCGGTACCTTTCTTGCCGCAGTGACTGGGGTCATTGCCGTGGCGGCGATGGTCCGCCCCAAGTCTCTTGACGCGTGGGCCCTGCTGATTGCGGCTGTGGGATTCAGTCTGACGTTCATCCTCAGGGGTTCGGCAATCCTGCAGTTCGCAAGTGCCCTCGCAGTGCTGCTCTGCCTCTGCGGAGCCGCAGGACTTGCGAGTTACGGTGGAGCACTGCGACAACACCTTGGCTCGGCCGGAATGCAGTTCGGTGAACTCGTTGTCAACCTGATGACGCCCGGGTGGTGGGTGATCAGTGATGCCCGCAAACGATGGGCCATGCGCCAGTCGACACATGCCAACGCTACTGACACTTCGGATGCCTCCTTAACGGGCATCTCGCCGCGATCGCAGCGGATAAACACTGCAATTGGCCTAATCGTTCTGGTACCGATTCTGCTGGTGTTGGGTAGCCTCCTAGCGATGGCGGAACCTCGGTTCGCCGCACTTCTGTCCGACGTGTTCGACGTGGATTTCGAACCGCTCCTCAGACGTATTCTGTACCTCAGCCTCGGGGCGACAGTATTGACAGCAATCATCTGCTCTGGGGCTCGAAAGCCTGTACCAGTGGGCAGGGAGGCAGTCAGCGGCTCGGCCCGAATTGGCAATGTGGTCCTGATCGGTTGCGGCGCGTTGTTTGGGTTGTACGGCCTGAGCAAGTTCACCACTCAGAAGGCCACGCTCGACGCAATCCGCAACACGCCAGGGACGACCTATTCCTCGGTTGGGCGCGAGGGCTTCTTCGCACTGCTAGCAGTCGCCGCAATCATGATGGTGGTGTTGCTCGTCATCCGAACGAACGCGAGGGCGGGATCCCACCATGAACTCCGACTGCGGTTGGTGTTGGCCGAGATCAACGTTGCTTCCGTGTTGCTGATCGTTGCTGATTCGCTCCAGCGGTTGTTCTGGTATCGCAACGAGTACGGCTGGACTGAACTGCGGTTCTATTCTGTGGCGGCAGCGTTGTTGCTTGGAGCGTGGTTCCTCGTGATCGGTGTCGCGTTTCTTAGCCCGTTCGCTCACCGGCGTTCGATGCTGCCGCTCAACGTGCTGCTTGCGCTTGGTGCCTATGGGATGGTGATCCTCATCAATCCGGTGTCCTTTATCGCTGAGTCAAACCTGCGCGATATGGGCCGTTCGCTGAGCAGCGTGGCCGTCTCGGAACAGGCTGGTGCCTATGAGGCATCGCTCGGACCCGACGCGTGGCCCGCGGTTGCGGC
>DORQ01000188.1:20714-23825 GCA_003514205.1 Acidimicrobiaceae bacterium | reverse complement strand
CTGCTAGCGGAGGAGTTGGACGGGGGCCTACCCGATTTCTGCTGTCCCACTCGTGGATCTACGCTGAAGGCTCCCCCTCAGTTGGGCCCCCGGCACAGCGATGCCCACTGGTGCAGGTCACATGCAGCAAAATCAGACACAACGCTTGAAACAGGTCACCAGATCCCTTGTGGTTCTGGGGTTGGCAGCCTGCGTGCTTGTGGCCGCGAGTTGCGTAGATCGCATCGCCGAAGACGACCGCTATGGCGGCGACCTTGCGTCTGGAGCAGGGGACGCCCCTGTGCAGATAGCTCATGGCAGGACCAGCGAGGTGTTCGCTCCCTCGGGGATTGCGGTGTATCTCACGCTACGGAATCGCTCGGATGCAGCGATCAAGATTCTCGGGTTTGAAGTCGATGAGCCGGCGATGGCGATGCTCCATCAGACCAAGATCGACGAGGATGGTCGTTCCACGATGCATTCCCATGAGCCGCTCAGTCTTCAGCCCGGTGAGGAGTTGGTGATGGAGCCAGGCGGAGTTCACCTGATGGTGACCGGACTTGATGAAGCCTCGGTGACACGTGGGTTCTCGGTGCGAGCTCGCCTTGAGTCGGGGTCGTTGATCGAGTCAACAGTAGTAGCGGTCCCGCCAGATCAACTCCTTGTGGTCACCGATGATTCCTCCGATACCGGGCAGGCACCATGATTCCTCGACGTACGTTTCTTCGAGTTGCTGGACTGAGAACTGCCAGCGTCGGGGTATCGGGTCTGATCGCGGGATCGTTCGCGTCGGGATGCAGCTCAGACTCCCGCGAAGCTCAGGCGGAGTTCGCTGGCACGCTCCTAGGGACTCCGCTGAAGCGCCCAACTCAGGTCTTTATTGATACCAGCGGTGAGGAGTACGTCTACGCTGCGGCCACGGCTGGCCAGTTAAGCCTGCTGTTCTTCGGGTATACCAGCTGCCCCGATGTGTGCCCAGTGCATCTCGGGATCATCTCACGAGCCTTAGAAAAGCTCGGCGGCGAACTTGAACGGACGCCGCTGGCCTTCGTGGGTGTCGACACAGCGAGAGATACCCCAGAAGTGATGCGGGAATACCTTGATCGTTTCGACCCTGAATTCGTTGGCCTCACGGCCTCGCCTGACGTCATCGAACAGGCGCAGACCTCCCTCAATCTGCCGCCGATCTTGATCGAGGCCTCCGATGATGGCGGCAACTACAACGTCGGGCACGCGAGTCAAGTGCTGGTGTTCACGCCCGATGACCTCTGTCACATTGTGTACCCAGTTGGCACACGACAGCAGGACTGGATGGCTGACCTGCCACGACTCCTGACGAAAGTCTGGTAGCTATGCGTTGGTGGTGCTCAGCAGACGGTTCAAGGTGGAGTTGGACCCCTCGGCCCTATATCGGCTCGTGGATTCTCCTCGGCGCGTTGGCGCTGCTTTTATGGCGAGGCGGCGCATTCTCCTCAGAGCGTTCGCGTCGCCAGAAAGTGGCAGGTGTGCTGGGCCTCTCGCTGGTTCTCATCGCGATCGAGTGGCCACTCGCTGCGATGGGCGCAGGGTATCTCGCCTCGGCCCAGATGGTCCGTCAGATCCTCGTCGTGCTGATTGCCACGCCGTTGTTGTTGTACTCCTCCCCAGACTCATGGGGGAGCGCGTGTGTAGCCACACCGCGTCGTGCCCGCATCTACGAGTTCGTGACCTATCCGTTGTTTGGGCTGCTTGGTGCGACGGTGTTGTTGTTCACTGTGAACCTGCCGGTCGTCGTTGATCCACTTGTGAAGACCCAGCTCGGCTCCTTTCTGGTCGACCTGGTGTGGATTGCTGCCGGGGTGCTCATGTGGCTTCCGGTCCAGCCTCCCGGCGGTCGTGTTGCCCGATTGAAGGGTCCACCAGCAATTGTGTACCTGATTGGAGTTTCGGTCGCTCCACTGCCCATTGCGTTCTTCATGACCTGGTCCGAGCTGCCAATTTTCGCCGTATACGAACTCGCGCCGCGGGTGTTCAACTCCCTTGATGCCAAATCCGATCAGGAGTTTGCCGCGGCGATATTCCAGGTTGGGGGAGGATTGGTGATTTGGATACAGATCGCCGTTCGCTTTATCAACATGGCTGGGGGTACCAAGGAGCGGACCCGATTCCGGGGAACTCTGGTGCCAGTGTCGGCGACTAGTGCAACAACCCCAGAAGTCACGAGCAAGGAGCATTCCCCGTGAGGTCATTACGAAGTGCTGGCCAAACCCGGTGGATGAGTGTGGCCGTGATGGCGGCATCTGCAGTGATTGCTGTGACTGGTTGCGGTGACGAATCCACGGGCCGGTCGGCTGCGGCGACTTCGAACAATGGACGCGAAGGTCAGAAGGTGTTCGAGCGCAATGGTTGCACCTCGTGTCACAGTCTCGGCGAGGAGGCGAAGCTTGGCCCGAACCTCAACGGCCTGTGGGGCACTTCCGTCAAACTCGACACAGGGGAGACGGTGACGTTCGACGAGGACTACGTCCGAGAATCGCTCAGGGAACCGGATACAAAGTCTCGGCCCGACTATCCGGGAGTCATGCCCACGTTCTCCGAAGGCCGGATTTCGGAGAAGGAGCTGAGCTATCTCGTGAAGTTCCTCGAGGAGATCGGCGATCAGCCGTCGAAGTGACCACCACGCGGTGGGGGCGCAACGCTTACCAGCGCAGTCCTGTGCTGAAGAGGCATCAGAAATCATGTCGTGACATGAAATGGGATTACACGTAATGTGACGAAATGAGTCGCTGGACCCGCCCCAGAGGTCGTAATTACCCATCACTGCCGCCCGCGGATCGCGGCGAACGCCGTCGGTGGGCTCGTTGGGGCAGGGGTTTCAGGCGGAGCTCGATGGTTGCTGCTGCAGCGGTTGTGCTCTGGGCGCTCTTGCCGGCCTCTACGCCGACCTCCTGGTTCGTTCCGAACGGGGACACTCAGGTGGCCGGGTTGTTCGTCGAGCGTGAGCAGCCACTGGTCTCAAGGTCGGCAGACTCCTACGAAGGTGATCGACTTCACTCGCTCCCTGGAGCGGCGGCAGAGCCGTCCGCTGCAGAGCTCTCCGCGGCAGAGCTGTCAGCTGCAGAACAGTCAGCGGCAGATCAGTCCGCCGCAGAT
>DORQ01000188.1:7221-20524 GCA_003514205.1 Acidimicrobiaceae bacterium | reverse complement strand
CGGCAGATCAGGCGCCGGTGGCCGAGGTCCCACCGCAAGCAGCGCTGCAATCGGGCACTCTTGCTGTCAAGAGCCTGGAGCAGGTGCGGGCGGAGGTGCTCGCCGCCCTTACCTATCCCTGGCAGAACCTGCCAGGTGGCTGGCGAATTGAGTTTGTGGGTCCACGAAAGGGCTACCGGGGATCGACATTTCCTGATGAGCACCTCATTCGCATCTATGTTCGCCCCGAGCTGAGCTTTCAAGACCTGTTGCATGTGACGGCTCATGAGCTCGGCCATGCAATAGACGTCAGCCTGCTCACGCCACAAGATCGCAGCGACTGGAGCGTTGTTCGGGGTCGTCAACCGAACAGCGCTTGGTGGGCGGGGAGCGGAGAAACAGACTTTTCGAGCGGGGCCGGAGACTTTGCGGAGTGCTTCGCCTGGAGCCAGACAACCAGCGGCGGTTGGTACTCGAAACTGGGCGATCCGCCGAGTTCACAAGAAATTGAACTGCTTCACCAGATGATCGGATGAAGTTCGCATTTCAGCCAGTAGAGTCGCCGCCGTGCCTCGCGCGAAATTTCCTACGACTGGCCGGGTGCCACAACCATGACCATCTCTGAGCACGCTGACCAACCACGACTTGATCCAGGCCAACAGCTCGGGCCGTTGACAGTGCTGTTTGGTCTGGTTCGGGCCTGTCGACCTAAGCAGTGGCTCAAGAACGTGTTGGTGTTCGTTGCCCCAGCAGCAGGGCTGGCGCTGGTGAGCAAGGACAATGGGTCGCTCACCATTCACTGGCACACGGTATTGCAGGCGTTGTTAGCGTTTGGAGTGTTCTGTCTGGTCGCTGGCGGCACCTATCTCATTAACGACACCGTGGACGTTGAATCAGATCGGATGCACCCGAAGAAGCGCAACAGGCCGATCGCTGCGGGAATTGTCCCGATCCCTGTCGCAATCGTGTCGGCAGTGGTGTGTATTGGCGGTGGTCTTGGGCTGTCATTGTGGCGCAGCTGGGAGTTCTGCGTAGTTGTGGGGCTCTATGCCATCCAGACCACCCTGTACTCCTTCTGGCTCAAGAACGAGCCGGTTTTGGATCTGGTGGCCCTGTCTGGCGGGTTCATTCTTCGCCTCTTGGGTGGTGGCTATGCCACCGAAGTTGGAATCTCGAACTGGTTCTTCATCATCAGCTGTTCTGGGGCGCTCTTTATCGCAGTTGGCAAACGCCTTGCGGAAAAGCGTGAGGTCGGAGAATCTGCGAAGAAGATCAGAAAGACACTCGCCATCTACACCGAGGACTACCTTCGGTTCCTGCAAGGGGTTTCGGCTGCGATTGTTCTGATCGCCTATGTCATGTGGGCATTCGAGCGAGCAGATCATCACTCAGGTGGGGCCACGCCCACCTTGTTGTCGATCTTGCCGTTCCTGGTCGCGATCCTGCGATATGGCTTGCTCGTTGAGCTTGGGAAAGGCTCGGCTCCTGAGGAGTTGTTCCTGTCCGACCGTCAACTGCAGGTGGTTGGTGCTATCTGGGTGGTGCTCGTGGGGATTGGCTTCTATGTCGGTGCCTAATGCTCACCTGGGTCCATCGCGGCTGCTGCGCGGCTGGGGGCGGACCGTACCGACGAGTGCCACGATGGTGCCACTTCTCGACCCGGAACGAGTTCGCCACGCAGTCCTCACCGCCGACAGAGGTGTGTTGGGCCGCGGGCTCGGACGATCCTATGGTGATGGAGCTCAAAACTCTGGCGGAGTGATCGCAGATGGGCCTTCGGCAATTGGGGTGACGTCATTTGATCCTGACCTGGGTCGAGTTTCTGTGAAGGCTGGAACTTCCCTTGATCAGCTGATGGAGTGGTTCGTGCCCCTTGGCTGGTTCGTTCCGGTAACACCAGGCACACGCCAAGTCACCGTTGGTGGGGCAATTGCGGCTGATATCCACGGAAAGAACCACCACCAAGCCGGATCGTGGTGCAACCACGTCGAAGCGTTTCGAATCATGATCGGCTCTGGAGACGTGATCAACGTCTCCGTGGCAACCGATCCGGACCTGTTCTGGGCCACAGCTGGCGGAATGGGCCTCACAGGGGTGATCCTCGAGGCAGATATCCGAATGAAGAAGATCGAAACCTCGCGGCTTGTTGTTGACACCGATCGAGCCAAGGATCTTGACGCGGTGATGGATCTCATGGTCACTGGCGACGCGGAGTACGACTACTCAGTTGCCTGGATAGACCTCGCTGCAACAGGCGCTCAACTCGGTCGATCCGTGCTCGATCGCGGCCGGTTTGCGACGGTGAATGAGCTACCGTCCAAAATGCGCCCGGACCCACTTGCGTTTGTCTCAAACTCACTTGCCACGGTGCCGGGAATCTTTCCCTCGGGACTCCTGAACAAGTTGACCGTTCGAGCGTTCAATGAACTGTGGTTCCGCAAAGCCCCTGAGAAGCGTCGCGACTCTGTCCAGAGCATTACTCAGTTCTTTCATCCGCTTGACTTAGTTGGCGATTGGAATCGAATCTACGGGCCGCGAGGTTTTCTCCAATGGCAATATGTGGTCCCCGATTCGGCGACTGAGGTCGTGCGCCAGACGATTGAGGAACTGAGTTCTACCGGAGTGTCTTCCTTTCTGGCAGTTCTGAAACGCTTCGGGGCGGGCAACGAAGGACATCTTTCCTTTCCCGAGGCTGGCTGGACCTTGGCGTTGGACATACCAATCGGGGACCAGCGCCTTGGACCCATGCTGGACCGCCTGGATGAGACGGTTGTGGGCGCCGGCGGGCGTATCTATCTCGCCAAGGACAGCCGCGTGCGGGCCGAGTTGATGCCTGCCATGTACCCACGGCTTGAGCAGTGGCGATCGGTGAAGGCACGAGTTGACCCGAAGACGCGGTTCCAAAGCGACCTGGGCCGCCGACTGGGTTTGTGTTAGCGACTCATGACAACGCACGAGGCCGGTCCTCATCCAGCATGGTCCCAACGGCTCGCAGACTCTGTGGATCGGGTGGAGCTCCGGGGATTAATTGAGTCGTATGCCGATGGTGTCACTCGTCGTGCATGGGCCGAGGTTGAAGGTCTGTTCATTGCAGATGCAGAGCTGACGCTGAGCCTAGGTTCCTCCACTCATCACTTCGTCGGCCCAGGCGAGTTCACCGCGTTCATTGCTGGCGCCTTGGACCGCTTTGAGTTCTTTGAGTTCGTCGTTCTCGGAACCAGCTTCCGACTCCCAGCGGCTCGGTCAACCGATAGTGGTGCCCAGCGGGAGACGGCAGCTGGGCGGCTCTACATGTCTGAGCTTCGCCAGACCGCAGATGATCATGTGTGGTCGCAGATCTTCGGGTGCTATGAGGACGAGTTCGTGTGGACTACCGAGGGCTGGAAGTTCGCCCGTCGATCGTATCGCTCGCTTGCTCGCCGGCTCACGGGGTTGGGCGAGGCTGAGATCGTCGACAGCTGAGATCGCCGACAGCTGAGATCGTCGACAGCTGAGCACAGAATCGCGCAACAGCCCGGGCCACACCGATATGGCGTAGCCCGGGCTGTTGGCGTTCACACGGGAGCGACTAGCTCTGGCCCGGATTCTTGTTGTACTCAGCCATGGCCTCTTCAATGGCCTGATCTGCCGCTGTGAGCGTTGCGGTGGGGTCTGCTCCCTCGAGCGCCACTGAATCAAGCACACTGCGAAGCTCAGTTCTGAAGGCGGCGTAGGCCCCGATCCAGGGGCCGGTGAACTCGGGGTCGAGCGTCTTGACCGACTCGTAGGCGACCTTGAGCCACTTCCCCTTGTCAGTAGAACTCCACTCTTCGACGAGCGCCGGATCCTTTGCCGCCTCTGCGTGGCTTGGCAGATACCCGCTCATCGAGGTCCACTTCACCTGTGCTTCTACCGAGTTGGCGAACTTCAGGAAGTCCCATGCGGCGGCGATCTCCTCTGGCGATTTCTTCACCATGTACCAGACGTTTCCGCCGATTTGGCCTCGACCAGCCTCCTTGAGACCTGGAACTGGAGCCACCCCGACCTTAAGATCGGCGACTTTCACTGCGGAAAGATCGATGCCGCCCGCCTGGGGGAGGATGTCTGCGTTGAGCGTCCCCTTGATAGCCGCGTCAATGGTGGTGATTGCGGAAGATGTCTGCAGCAGCATCGAACCTGATTGGCCCGCAACGGCGAAGTAGGCAGAGATTTCATCGGTGCTCTTGGTTGCCTTGATGAGTCCGGCGTCCACGCCGCTCTTGAGCCATTTCATGAGCTTCATACCGTCTTCATCGCCAACAAAGGTCTCCGTGGCTGGCGCATCCTTGCCATTGTTCTCGTTCACAATGGGGATGTTGGCACCCGTAAGCCAGTGCTCGATGTACCAGGCATCCATCTTCAAGACGATGGGTTGCTCTACTCCTGGAATGTTCGCGGCTTTGATCTTTTCCGCGGCGGCTGTGAGTTCATCGAGAGTCTTGGGCGGATTGTTGACGTCGAGCCCCGCCTTTTCGAAGTGGTCTCGGTTGAAGTAGAGCACTGGCGTTGAGACACCAAAGCCTCCAGCAAGAAGTCGGCCGTTCTCGGAGTAGGAGGCTCGTACGGCTGGTTCTAAGTCCTCGAAGATCTTCTCGCTGCCTGGATCAGCGTCGATGCAGTCCTGCGCAGTGACGATGGACTTCGAGTCGACCATGTAGCGGGTCCAGGTGTCCTCGCCGGTGACAATTCCGGGCAATGAAGCTGGCGACCCGAGGCCGGTCTTGTACTTGGCAAGTTGCTCCTCATAGGAGCCCTGATTGCCGACCGTGACCTTCACCTTGTCCTGAGAAGCGTTGTAGTCAGCGGCCATCTGCTCGATCGCTTTCGCTGTGAGGCCTTGGAACGCGAACCAGAGGTTGATCTCCACTGGTTTGGTGACGTCCTTCAGGGCATCAACTGGACAGTTCTTTGCTGCCTCCGACGCGTCGGGGGTGCCGTCGCCCTCAGCGTTGGTTGAGCCTTTGTCGCCGCTGCAGCCAGCGGCAAGGAGCGCGCAGCTTGTCAGAATTGCCGCACCGAGGAATCGAAGCCTCGTGCCAGTGTTGGGGTCTGTTGTCACCATGTGTTGTTGTGCTCCTTGTTCAGGGGTTATCCCTTGACTGCTCCGGCGGTCAATCCACGAACGAGTTGACGTTGGAACGCAATGAGAATGATAAGCAACGGCACTGCGCTCAGAAGCGCAGCAGCGTAGCCAAAGTTCAAATCGGTGATTTCGCTCTTGCCAAGATTGCGCAGCGCAACCTGGATTGTTTGCAGCGACTCTTTGTCGGCAGCGAATCGTGGCCACAGATACTGATTCCAGGCCCCAAGGAACGAGATCAGCACGAATGAGCCAATGATGGGCTTACTGATCGGGACTGCCACTCGGAAGAGGAACCGCAGGTGGCTGTACCCCTCCAAATCGGCGGCGTCGCGCAGCTCGGAGGGGATTCCAAGAAATGCCTGGCGGATCAAGAAGATGCCAAAGGCAGAAGCGAGGAAGGGCACGGTGAGGCCTTGGATGGAGTTGAGCCAGGCAATGTCTCGAATGGTTTCGATGTTGGCCATGATGGTCACTTCGATCGGCAGCAGCAGCGTGCCGACGAGCACCGCGAAGGCAAGTTTCTTGAATGGGAATTCGAGGAACACAAACGCGTAGGCAGCAAGAGTTGAGGTCAGGACTTGCCCCGTCACGATGATGAGACTGATCGCCGCTGACAGCAGCATCGCGTTCACGAATCGGTCGTTCTGCAAGACCCTGCCGAAGACGCCATAGTCCACAGCCACCGGAACAAGCCCAGAGCCGTCCTTCAATGAGTTGATGTAGGGGATTGCAGAGGAGATCGAGCGGACAATGGTGGTGTAGATGGGGAAGAGGATGATCGCGCTGAGGGTGATCAGCACGGAATACCAGCCAACGGCCTTGATACCGCGGGGTTGTTCTGAATGTCGATCAGTTCCCATAGTGGACCCTTTTCTCGAGCAAATTGAACTGTAAGAGCGAAACGAGGATCGTCACGCCAAAGAGGCCGAGACTGAACACTGCGCGCGTGCTGATGGTCGAGGCGCCATCAGGATCAGCAATCTTGTAGAGAAGTGGCTGGGCTGTTTTCACGGGCTGGAGAATCTCGAATTGCGCATAGGCCTGCAGTGCGTTGACGACGAGAACCACAGCGAGAAACATCAAGGCAGGCGAAATCATCGGAACGGTAACGGAGAAGAAATTTCGGACGGTCCCGTAGCCGTCGAGTCGTGCTGCTTCTTTGATCTCCTGGGGTACTGCTTGCAAAGCGGCGAGGACGATCACGAAGGTGAGCCCAGCGTTTTGCCACACGGCCACCACCGAAATTGCGCGGATCGCCGATGCGGACTTGTTCAGGCTGAGCCAGTCCACATCGCGCCACAACCCGTTCTCTGGCTGAAGGAGTGTGGTGAACACCACCGAGGCAACCGCGACGGAGGTGGCAACAGTGGAGGAGAAGATCGTTTGGAAGATCTTGATACCCCGTAGGTGGCGGTCGGCCGCCACAGCCAGGCAAATTCCCGCTGTGAGGCCCAGTGGGACTGTCATCAGGGTGAACTTGGCAGACACCCACAACGCAGCGGTGAAGGTCTCGCTTGCGAGGTTGTCCCAGATGTTGGAGAACCCAATCCACTCATCGGCGCCCTCGATGAACGAGTTCCGATTGGGTCGATACAAGCTGAAGTACACGAGTCGGTACAGCGGGTAGTAGCTAAACAGCGCAAAGACGGCCATCGTGGGGCCCAAGAAGAGCAGTGCCAAGCCGCTCTCGTTCCAACGCTTGCGTGAGCTCGCTACGGTGTCTCGGCGGTTCTTTGTCGTGGTCATTGGATTCGGTTCCCAGTGTCGGGATCAAAGAGGTGTATCCGGTTCGAATCCGCTCGAACCGAGACCCTGTCTCCCACTGCAGCGCTCGGTTCCGAGGAAGATTGGCGTAGCACCACGTTGGTGGTGCCAGCGGAGCAATGGAGGTGTCGTTCATGGCCCAGATGTTCGACGAGGGAGACTTCCATCTGGAGGTGGCCATCTGGATCAATGATGAGATCCTCGGGGCGCAACCCGATCGTGACCTGTGCCCCCGCACCGAGGGCGCTCGCGGCAGAGTTCAGGGGAATCGTTCCAACGGAGCATTGGGCCTCGAGTCCTGAGGTGCCGGTCGCGATTTGGCCGTGTAGCACGTTCATTGGAGGGCTGCCCATGAAGGTTGCAACAAAGAGATTCGCTGGCTTGTCGTAGACCTCCTCGGGTGTTCCGCTCTGTTGGAGTGCCCCATTGGCGATCACTGCCACGCGTGTTGCCATCGTCATTGCCTCAACCTGATCGTGAGTGACATATACAAAAGTGGAGCCGAGGGTTTCATGCAGCTGGACAAGCTCGGCGCGAGTTTGGGTTCGTAGCTTGGCATCGAGGTTACTGAGCGGTTCATCCATCAGGAAGACCTCTGGACGGCGAACAATGGCCCGAGCGAGTGCCACGCGCTGGCGTTGTCCTCCTGACAACGCTCCGGGCTTGCGGTCGAGATATTCAGTGAGTCCGAGAATCCCGGCGGCCTCTGCCACGCGTTGGTCTCGTTCTGGAGGTGGAAGGCGGGTGGATCTGCGAGCAACCAGTGGTGACTCGATGTTCTTGCGGACCGTCATGTGTGGATAGAGCGCGTAGCTCTGGAAGACCATTGCAATGTCGCGGTCTGAAGCGGGGACATCGTTGACGATCTGGTCGCCAATCCGAAGTGTGCCGTCACTCACGGATTCAAGCCCCGCAATCATTCGTAGGGCGGTGGTTTTGCCGCAGCCCGACGGGCCGAGCAGCACCATGAACTCGCCGTTTTCGATTTTGAGGTTGAGTCCATCGACAGCGGTGGTGTCGCCAAACCGCTTGCTGACGTTCTCAAAACTCACGCTGCTCATGATGGTCCTTTCGGTGTTCACTCGAACCCTAGCCATCCGCTGGCCCTCAGCGTGGCAACCACCTGCTGGTGGCAATACTCGTCGACGAAGTAGCGAAGATCCTCCACGAGGGAGGTGACGCTCTGGTAGCTAGCAAGTAACCACCGGGCAAACGATCCGGAATCCATCCAGGTTGCCTCGCGTTCGCTTGCCTCGGCGATCACTGCGTCTCCCCGAGCAGTTGCGGCGCGCAATTCCTCCCAAGTCCACTCGGCCGTATCGGCAAGCGCTTGTGAGCCGAGAACGTTGGGATCAGTGTCGCCGTCGAAGGAGGGGTGCAGTGCTGCAAGTGCTTCCCAGCGTTGTGCTTCCGTTGGCACAACGCTGCTGGGCAGGGGTGGTGGTTCAGCTGCCATGGATACGGCGAGGGTGAGCCACTGTTGCATGCCCAAGGTGGCTGGATCGGTGCTTTCTGGCGGTGTGGCACAGCCGAGGTACCGCAGGAGGACGTCGCTGAGCAGTCCAGGGCTCCCGGCTGAGATATCGCTTCCACAGGCATCGGGGTGAAGTCGTGCTGAGGCGAGCCTTCCGCTTCTCGTAGCAATGACGGCCTCCTTAGCCGTGAGCAGCACCGCGAGGAAGGTCTCGGGTGTGCCATGTTGTCCAATGAGTTCTTCGGGGTTCGCCATCACGCAGCGGGTTCCGCTCAGCGCTCCGGTGACCAGATGTGGGTGTAGACCAGGCCCGAGAAGGCTGAACTCATCAATCGAAACCAGAACTGTTGAATCGACACTCGATGTTGGCGTGCCGACGCTGGCTCCGATCGTCGAGCCAGTCTCGTAGTCTTGTAGCCCACGCACATGCTCCTCGAGGAGGAGGTAGGCAAGCCTCTGCAGCGAGAAGTCTTGGGCGATTCGGGATTGGAGCGGGTTCGCTGGCGCGCACGGGGGCCGTTTGCGGTAGTGCCGGGTCTGCATGGAGTTTCCTTGGAGCGTCGTCTACTGAGCGGCCATGGGGAGGCTGCGACCCGAGAGGTTGGCCGAACTAGCGAGGCGTCAAAGCAGAGCGCCTCCTCAGCTGGGTTTCAGGGAAGGCGGTCGATGAACCCAGCGCACGCTGGCCATCGGTTGACGACAAGCGCTCGTGTCATCGAGGCGTCACTCGCCACATACGCATCAATCTCCGCGGAGGTGTATTCATGGAGGCGCTCCGCATCCAATTGCAGTGGCTGCATACCGACGAGCCGGCTCATCGGTTTCAACCCGCAGGAGACTGGAAGCGCTCTGCCTACATCGCTTCGGTAGAGCCGCAAGCCATCGAGGTGGCGGTGATGGCCCCATCGGGCACGCACATGGCGACGAGGCAACTCAGGATTGGACGGTGGCCGAGGTAACGCATGGTCCACACAGTGGAGATCCAACGGCACGTTGCAGATAGCTGCCCGCCGCTCAATGAAGGGCAGATCGAAGCTGGACCCGTTCCACGTGACGAGCACTCCAGGAGGCAGGTGGCGAAGGGACTCGTTCAACTCGGTGAGCAAGGAAGCCTCAGGCCCGCGAAACACCTCGCAAAGTTCGGAGGTGGCGAGGGCTACAGCGACGATGGCTGCCACTGACGCATCGAGCCCGTTGATGCGAGTATCGGTCTCGATGTCGAGACCATAGAGCCGATCTGGGGGATAGAGCATGCTGGGGGATTCGGCCACCTGAGAGAGCGTAGGCGGAGGGACTGACAATGAGGTCGGACTCGGCGGGTACGATCAGTGAGGACACTCACCCGCGAACTGTCACCCCGCGAACACTTAGCCCGCGAACACTTAGCCCGCGAACACTCAAACTGGGAACATCATGGCTCGCCATCTCATCACGTCAGCTCTGCCATACATCAACGGGGTGAAACATCTCGGCAACCTCGTTGGTTCGATGCTGCCTGCCGATGCCTACGCGAGGTTCCTTCGACTGAGTGGGGAGGAGGTTCTCTTCATCTGTGCCACTGATGAGCACGGCACTCCCGCTGAGCTCGCTGCTGCTGCGGCGGGTTGCGAGGTGGAGGAGTTCTGCACACGGAATCACGAGATCCAGGCGCGCCTGTGTGAAGGCTTCGAGTTGTCGTTCGATCATTTCGGGCGCACCTCTCACTTGGCGAATCATCAGCTCACACAGCATTTTGCGGAACAGCTTCTGGCGAACGGATTCCTGGAGTCGAGAGTCACCAAGCAGGTGTATTCCCTAGCCGATGGGCGTTTCCTGCCAGACCGCTATGTCGAGGGCACCTGCCCGAACTGCGGCTATGAGAACGCTCGAGGTGATCAGTGCGAGAACTGCACCAAGACGCTGGACCCGGCTGAGCTGATTCACCCTCGCTCAGCGATCTCAGGATCGACTGATCTTGAGCTGCGCGATAGCGCCCACATGTTTCTCCTACAGTCGAAACTCGCGGATCGGCTTCGCGCCTGGATCGATGACAAAGGCTCCCAGTGGCCCACCGTTGCAACTTCGATTGCCAGAAAGTGGCTTGACGAAGGGCTTCAAGATCGCGGCATCACCCGTGATCTGAAGTGGGGAATCCCTGTTCCCTTTGAGGGTTTCGAGTCCAAGGTGTTCTACGTATGGTTTGATGCTCCCATTGGCTATCTGTCAGCAACGGTTGAGTGGGCGCAGCTTGCTCCCGAGGGTGAGACACGATCCTTCGAGTCCTGGTGGCGAACAGATCAGGGTGCTGAGGATGTCATCTATACCCAGTTCATGGCGAAGGACAACATTCCGTTCCATACCCTGAGTTTCCCAGCAACCATCATGGGGTCCGGCGAACCGTGGAAGTTGGTCGATCAGCTCAAGGGATTCAACTGGCTCAATTATTACGGCGACAAGTTCTCGACATCGCAACATCGCGGCGTGTTCATGGGTGATGCCTTGGAGTTGTTGCCTGCCGATACGTGGCGCTGGTATCTGTTGTCGAACGCCCCTGAGACCTCGGACACGAGTTTTCGGTGGGAACTCTTCGCTGACAGCGTCAATAAGGACTTGGTCGGAACCCTTGGCAACTTCGCGAACCGATGTGTCGCTCAGATCGACCGCCACTTCGATGGTGTGGCGCCTTCGGCTGGGGAGCCCGGTGACGTGGAACGATCCCTCGTTAAACGCGTGCGGGGATTGATTGAGGAATACGATGCCCACTTCAACGCACTGGAGTTTCGGAAGTCCGCAGCGACCCTGCGGGCCATATGGGCTGAGGGCAATGTCTATCTCGAGGAGCGGGAGCCGTGGCGTGCGATCAAGACGGACCCAGTCATGGCAGCGATGACCATGCGTGTCGCCCTGGGTATGGTTCGACTCTGTGGTCACCTCAGTACGCCGTTCATTCCAGCAGCGGCGCAACGCTTGGTGAATTCGCTGGATGGGGCTGAGGTCTTGAGCGGCGTGGGTTCGGAGTTGGCAGATTCAATTCTCGAAATTCAGGCGGGAACTCCGTTCGACATGGGCGGCCTTCTGTTCGCGAGAGTGACAGAGGAGCAGGTGGCGGACTGGGTTCTGAGGTTCGGTGGCGCCGAGTCGTGACCTTGCTCAGCTAGGTTGAGAGGTATGGCTTCCCCCGCAGCCGACGCGCTCCACGAAAACTCACCCACTGCATCGAGCGGCCGTTGGGTCGCGGCCGGTCCGAGTTATTGGGCAAAACGTGCAACCTTGGGTATGGTCCGGACTGTGCTGCTGGCGGCGCTCGTTATTGGCTCGGGAGTGGCTGGCGGGTATGCAGTCTCGTATCCGCTGAAGAAGCTTGACCTTGGCGGTCCAGATCCTGTGACCCTCGATCACCAAGCGCTAGCAGGCGTCAATCCTGAGCTTGCTTTGGTTCGACGTGAGGACCTTCCCGACAGCTTTGTCGAAGGCGAGGAGGCAATCTCCAACGCCGTAACCCTCGTTGGGGCGCAGTACTGCGTGGCCACCGAGCCGCCCGATGGCCAAATCGGAGATCGGCTGTCGAAAGTGTTCGTGGATCAACAGAACCACGCACTTCTGTTGTCTGAGGTGGTTCGTTTCTCCCGGCCCCGACAGTCAAAAGCCTACGTTGATGAGGTCACGCGTACGCTCACTGGGTGTGGGAAGTTCTACAAGGAACAGAACGGGGAGCGTGTTCAGTTCCAGGTCACCAACCCTCGCCGAAACCCGCCGGTGAATGACTACATCTCCCGCACCTTGGCCCCAACGAAGGGCGGATTAACACAGATCGTCACCTATTTCACGGTTGGCGACCTCGTTGTGGCGTTGCAGTATGCAGGCCCAGCGAACCCGCCGAAATCGCTGATGGATGACGCTGAACGCGAGATTCTGTATCGGGTTGCGCCAGAGAGCTTCTCACGGGTCGCGAAGGTTGAAGGGCTGAAGACTGAGCCCACCACCACAACCACCATTGTTGATCCTGCGGCTCCCTCTCCAACCTCTAGTCCGCTTCCCCCGCCGACTGTCGCGCCCGATCCGACGTTCTCTTCGCCGACCTCGGCTCCGAAACCAAAGAAGAAGACTTCCACAACGACACCGAAGCCAGCAGCGACCCCAGCCCCGGCTGCGCCCGCTGAGCCTGCGGCTCCAGCTCAACCGGGGGCATAATGTCCGACTTGTTGAACCAACTTCGAAGCGATCTTGCAGCCGAACACAGCGCACTTGATCGCGTCGTAGCCGACTTGCAGGAACACGAGTTTTCCACGCCGACGCCGGCGACTGGCTGGGACATCCAGGATCAACTTGGGCATCTCGGCGGGTTCGACGAGGCGGGAACCCAGGCGATCCTGGACCCAGAAGCGTTCAATGCAACCTTGGTTCGTCTCATCGAAACCGGTGGGGATCCAGTCGCGGACTACACCGCGCTGACTCGCAGTCGAACTGGCCCGGAAACCCTTCAGTGGTGGCGAGAAGCTCGTTCCAGTTTCATCGCTGCGACCGAGGGGTGCGCGCCGTCGCTGAGGATCCCGTGGTACGGCCCGCCCATGGGGATCATCTCCCATCTCACAGCACGGCTGATGGAAACCTGGGCTCATGGTCAAGACATACGTGATGCCTTGGGTGTTGAGCCCGAGGTGAGCGCTCGGTTGCGCCACATTGCTGATCTTGGGATCCGTGCTCGGCCATTCACGTATTCGTTGCACGGCCTGCCGGCTCCTGTCGAGCCGATTGCTGTGATCTTGCAGGCGCCTGATGGGTCCGAATGGACGTGGGGCGAGCCAGGCGGGGTGAACGAAGTTCGCGGCACCGCGCTGGATTTCGTCATGCTGGCAACACAGCGCCGCAACCTTGCGGATTGTGCCGTCACCGCCACTGGCGCGGTTGCGGAGCAGTGGTGCTCGATCATTCAGGCCTTCGCTGGTGGCATTGGCGGCGGGCGACCGCCACTCTCTACAAAATCTTGATGCTGGCCGATTCTTGAT